>JAYUCN010000163.1:0-5867 GCA_043740335.1 Planctomycetota bacterium | reverse complement strand
TGCTGCCGCAGTCCGTGTACGGCATCCTGACCGTGAGCCCATGGCGCTGGCTCGAGCACGCTGGTTGGGTCGTGTTCGAGGACTGCTTCCTGATCTACGCGGGCTTCCGGGGCGTGCGCGAGATGCGTGAGACCGCGAGCCGCCGGGCTGAGATCGAGGCGACCCGAGAGATCATCGAGCAGCAGGTCGTGGAGCGGACCGCAGAGCTCGCCGTGGCTCGGGACCATGCCCTCGAGGCCTCGCGGGCGAAGTCGGAGTTCCTGGCCAACATGAGCCACGAGATCCGCACCCCCATGAACGGTGTCATCGGCATGACGAGCCTGCTCCTGGACACGGACCTTTCGACGGAGCAGCGGGGCTTCGCCGAAACGGTACGCAGCTCCGGCGACTCCCTGCTGGTCATCATCAACGACATCCTCGACTTCTCCAAGATCGAGGCCGGCAAGCTCCTGCTCGAACGCACGCCGTTCGACCTCAGGAGCCTCGCCGAAGAGGTGACGGAAATGCTCGGCACGTCGGCGCGCAAGAAGGGCCTCGACCTCGTACTGAGCTACGGCGACGGGGTCCCGCGCCGCTTCCTTGGTGACCAGGGCAGGATCAGACAGGTCCTCACCAACTTGGTCGGCAACGCAGTCAAGTTCACTGGCGAAGGGCACGTGATCGTGGGCGTGGAGTGTGAACGGTCCAGCGGGGGCCGCGCCCAGATGACCGTGGCCGTGGAAGACACCGGCATCGGTATCCCGGAGAGCAAGCTCGGCGGCCTGTTCACGATGTTCAGCCAGGTCGACGCCTCCACTACACGTACCTACGGAGGTACAGGACTCGGGCTCGCCATCTCCAAGAGACTGCTCGAGCTGATGCGTGGCAGCATCCAGGTGCAGAGTGTGGCCGGCAAGGGGTCTACCTTCCGCTTCCGGCTGGAGCTGGACCTCGATCCGGAGCCGGCGGCGCCGACGAACGAGCTGCCCGGCCTGCGCGGCTTGCGCGTCCTGATCGTCGACGACAACGCCGTCAACCGGCGGGTGCTGTTCGAACAGCTGCGCAAGCACGAAATCTCCTGCTCGCTGGCCTCGTCCGGCCCGGAGGCATTGCTCGCGATCGACGCCGCCCGCAAGGACGGGCAACCGTTCGAACTGGTGCTGCTCGACTTCCAGATGCCGGACATGGACGGCGGCATCCTCGCGGCCGAGATCCATGCGCGACCGG
Source organism: Planctomycetota bacterium (assembly GCA_043740335.1). Taxonomy (GTDB): domain Bacteria; phylum Planctomycetota; class UBA1135; order UBA1135; family UBA2386; genus DASVAL01. The sequence goes on along the minus strand of JAYUCN010000163.1, from coordinate 4,661 downwards.
AGTTCCAGCACCTGCCGCTCATGATGCTGACCTCGGTGCAGGATCCGCTCGAGCCGCAGATGATCGAAGGCATCGGTATCGCCAAGATCCTGGTCAAGCCGGTGCGAGAGATGCACCTGCTCTCTGCGATCGGGTGCGTTGTCGGCCGCGGGCCAAGGGTGGATGTAGCGCGGCGCACGAGTGGGGCAACCACGCCGAAGGACACGAATCCTGGCTTGCAGCGGAAGGTGCTTCTCGTCGAAGACAACCCGATCAACCAGCTCGTTGCGCGGCGGATGCTCGAGAAGATCGGGTGCGAAGTGCTGGTCGCGGACAACGGCAGGGAAGGCGGTGAATGCCGTCGCGACTCACCGGTTCGACCTCATTCTCATGGACGTCCAGATGCCAGTCTTGGACGGCTATCAGGCGACCGCCGAGATCCGCCGCATGGAAAGCGCATCGGGACGTCACACGCCCATCGTCGCACTCACTGCGAATGCGATGGAACGGGACGCGCGGCAGTGCTTGGAGTCCGGGATGGATGATCACGTCGGCAAGCCCGTTCGAACGCAGGAGCTGAAGTCGATCGTCCAGAAGTGGGCAGGCGCACTGACCTCGCCAGACTGCGACGCGCCAGCACAACTGCGTCAGGCACCAAGTAGCCGGTAGTTTGCCTGGTCCGCCTCGATTCCCAGCCGGGCGAACATCTCTCGCGGGTCAAAGTCAGTCTCCTTCTGCATGGCTATCACGGCGGCCTTGGCGCCCTCGATGAATGCACCGCTGCTCCACTCCACGATGGTGACGAAGTTGAACTTGCCCGGCCCCGGGAACCACGAACTTGTCCACACGGTAGACGTGCCCGAACCGCCCGGTCGTTTCGTTGTCAGCCATTCCTTGCCTTCAGGTTGTGTTGATCGATGCGGACCAGTGTAGCTTGAGGCTCAAGCTGTTCCCGACCATGTGCGCCGCGCCCAAGCGCTGCTCGGCATCGTGAAGTCGGCGAAGCGCGGGACCGGCAAGACTGCAATGGCCAACGCCGCGAAGTCAACGAGCACGGGTGGTCGCTTCGACCCATCTTCCAAGTCGCGCCGGATCCGCGCGCTTCTCGCCACCGGCATGACCGCCGCCGAGATCGCGAAGAAGGTCGGGTGCTCCACACCCCTCGTCTACATGATCAAGTCGTCGATAGGCCTGACGGGAACGCGCGGTCCCAGGCGCCCACGAGACGCCGCGCCGAGCATGGATGGCCTCGAGAACATCCTCGCCCACGTCAAGAACTCCGAGCGCGAGCGGTCGCAGATGCGGGGGGCGTTGGAGCGGATTCAGTCGGTCATCGCGGGCGCGCTGGGCTGATCGCGACCGAGGGCGTTCGCCCTTCGCACCGACCCGCGGGTGCTATGCTCGCGGCATCCGAGGTGCATGGATGCGAAGGCTCGTAGTTCGTGGTGTTCTGGTGCTCGCGCTGTCGGGTGTGGCTCGGGGGCAGGGCGTGGCAGAGGGCATGGCAGCCGCTCGAGGGCACATCGACACGAAGGAATGGCACGCGGCACTGGCGCTGCTGCTGCAGGTGGCTGAGCAAGCGAAGTCGCCAGCGGAACAAGAGCAGCTCGCCGAAGCGTTGACCGCGACCGGTGAAGGACTGCGCGCCGTCGGCCCGCTCGATTCGGCCCTGCGTGCCCACGAGGCTGCGCTGGCCTTGCGCAGGGCGACCCACGGCAATGCCGACCATCCCGATGTAGCGACCAGCCTGAGCTTCGTTGCCTCCTGCCTCCGAGCCCTCCGCCAGTCGGAGCGGGCTCTCACCCAACACCAGGCCGCCCTGGTGATGCGCCAACATCTGTACGGCGATCGCGACCATCCGGAGGTGGCCACCAGCCTAAACAACGTGGCCGCCTGCCTCAGGGACCTGGGCAAGGCGGATCTCGCGCTACCGCAGTTCGAGGCCGGACTCGCGATGCAAAGGCGCCTCTGCGGGGATGGTGACGACCCGGGCGTGGCCCTCAGCCTGAACAACCTCGCCACCTGTCTCGATACGCTCGGACAGTGGGACCGGGCGCTGGAGCAATACGAGGCATCCTTGGCGATGCGGCAGCGCATCTGGGGAGACAACGACCACCGAGACGTCGCGCACGGCCTCAACAACCTGGCCGGGTTTCTCGATGCCCGCGCACGGTCCGACGAGGCACTGCCGCAGTTCGAAGCGGCCCTGGCGATGCGGCGGCGGCTGTACGGCGATGCCGACCATCAAGACACCGCCAAGAGCATGATCGGCATGGCTGCTTGTCTCCAATCACTCGGCCGGGCCGAGGAGGCGCTGGAGCAGTTCGAGGCCGCCGTGGCCATGCGCAAGCGCCTGTACAACGATCGCGACCATCCCGAAATGGCCGAGAGCCTTGTCAGATGGGCGACCTGCCTCCAGGCCAGCGGCCAGGCGGAGCAAGCGCTGCCGCACTTCGAAGCTGCCCTGGCCATGCGCAAGCGATTGTACGGCGATCGCGACCACCCCGAGGTGGCCGCCGGCTTGAACAGTCTCGCTCAAGACTGGTTCGCGCTGGGACGACCAGACAAGGCCCTGTCGCTGCTCGAAAGCGCGCTGGCGATGCAACGGCGCCTGTTCGGCGAACGTGACCACCCGGACGTGTGCCTCAACCTGAACAACCTGGCCGCCACCCTCGCAGACCTCGGCCAGCCGGAGCGTGCGCTCCCCCAGTTCGAGGCCGCACTGGCCATGCAGCGGCGTCTGAGCGGCGATCACGACCACGAGTGCGTCGCCCAGGGCCTCGGCGGCGTGGGCAAGTGCCTGTGTGACCTCGGTAGGTGGAACGATGCGAAGGCGCCCTTCGAGGCGGCGTTGGCCATGCGGAAGCGCCTGTACGGGGAGCGCGACCATCCCGAAACAGCGAGATCCCTGAACAACCTGGCCTACTGCCTGAACTTGCTCGGTCCGGCAGACCAGGCGTTGCTGCTGTACGAGCAGGCGTTGGCGATGCGCAGTCGGCTGTACGGCAACCGCGACCATCCGGATGTCGCCCAGAGCCTGGGCAACATGGCATGTTGTCTCAGGGCTCTCGGCCAGTTGGACTTGGCGCGGAACCGGTTCGAGGCGGCGCTGGCGATGAACCGGCGCCTGTACGGGGATCGCGATCATCCGGAGGTGGCTGGCTGCCTGAACAATCTGGCCGACTGCCTGACTGCGCTCGATTCGGAAAGCGCGCTGCCGCAAGCCCAGGCGGCGTTGGCGATGTTCCAGCGCCTGTACGGGGATCGTGACCACGAGAGTGTAGCCGTGTCCCTCGTCAACCTCGGGATCTGCCAGCAGTCGCTTGGCAAGTGGGTCGAGGCGTTGGCGCGGCTCGAGGCAGCGTTGGCGATGTGGCAGCGGCTGTACGGCGATCGCGACCTCCCGAACGTGGCCAACGCCCGTAGCGGCATCGGCATCTGCCTGCATTTGCGTGGGCAGTCGGAACAGGCCCTGCCGCACCATGAAACTGCCCTGGCGATGCGGAAGCGCCTGTACGGGGATCGCGACCATGCCGATGTGGCCGGCAGCCTGAACAACCTCGCCTCCTGCCTCGAGTCCCTCGGTGAGTTGGAGCGGGCACAGCCGCACTTCGAAGCTGCGCTGGCGATGCAACAGCGCCTGCACGGCGATCGCGATCATCAAGAAGTGGCGCGGGTGCTGGGCAACCTGGCGGGCTGCCTGCAATCGCGCGGACGCGCCGAACTCGCTCTGCCGCAGTTCGAGGCCGCGCTGCAGATGAGGCAGCGTCTGAACGCGGATCGCGACCATCCGGACGTGGCCACCGGCCTGAACAGCGTCGCGGTGTGCCTCCACTCGCTCGGCCAGTCGAGCCGGGCGCTGCCGATGCTCGAAACCACCCTGGCGATGCGCCGGCGGCTGTACGGGGATCGCGATCATCCGGACGTGGCCCACAGCCTCAACAACCTGGCCGCCTGCCTCGTGTCACTCGGCCGCTCGGACCACGCACTCGAATACCACGAGGCCGCTCTGGCGATGCGCAAGCGCGTCTATGACGGCCGCGACCACCCGGAAGTTGCCGCGAGTATGGGCAACCTGGCTGGGTGCCTTCAGTCGCTCGTCAAGCCGGCTCAGGCGCTGCCGCTGTTCGAGGAGTCGTTGGCCATGGTCAAGCGCCTGCACCGGGATCGTGATCATCTCGACGTCGCCCGCAGCCAAAACGGCCTTGCCGTCTGCCTGGCAGGGCTGAATCGGTCCGCCGAGGCACTGCCTCTGCTCGAGGCGTCGCTGGCGTGCCTCGGGCGACTGTACGGCGATCGCGACCACCCCAACCTGGCGACGGCACTGGGCAACGTCGGTTGGTGCCACGCGACCTGCGGTCATCCGGATCGCGCCCTGCAGCTGCTCGAGTCCTCTTGTTGCATGATCGAGCGGTTGTGGGAACAGGGCCGCGTGCTCTCCCCGGAGCTGCGTCAGACCTGGTTCGACGATCTCAAGCGCAATGACTCGTTCGAACGGTCGCAGGCCCTGGCCATCGCGCTGAAGAAGCCCGCCGACGCCCTGCACGCCGCCGAACGCAGTCGTGGGCGCGAACTGCTCGATCTGTTCGAACAGCAACGCTTCGATCCGCTCGAAGAAGCTGCCCGGCGCGCTCGACTTCGCGGCGACGCCGCAGCGGCGGAACGGCTGGCGGATTTGCGCA
>JAYUCN010000162.1:0-2400 GCA_043740335.1 Planctomycetota bacterium | reverse complement strand
AGAAGGACCCGCCGTTCGCCGGCACGCGCGGCAAGGCGGCGGCCCTCGTGCGAGCCCAGTTCCACCGGGCCCGTGAATACCAGGCGAAGGTGACTGCTGCCGCCGGCGACGCGAGCAAACTGCCCGAACGCAACCTCGGACTCGAAGCGCTGGTCGAGGTGCTCGACAAGAAGCGCGTGGTGCATCACCACACGCATCGCCAGGACGACATCCTCACCGTGCTGCGGCTCCAGGAGGAGTTCGGCTTCCGCCTCGTGCTGCATCACGTCAGCGAAGGCTGGCTCGTTGCCGAGCAGATCGCGGCGGCGAAGGTGCCGTGCTCGGTCATCGTCATCGATTCGCCAGGTGGCAAGCTCGAAGCCGCGCACCTGTCGCTCGCGACCGGCGGCATCCTCGACCGCGCCGGCGTGCTGGTCGGCTTCCACACCGACGACGGCATCACCGACAGCCGCATGTTCCTGCGCTCGGCGGCGCTCGCCGTGCGCGCCGGCATGGACCGCGACAAGGCGCTGCAGGCGTTGACCATCGCGAATGCGCGCATGCTCGACCTGCAGGAACGCATCGGCACGCTCACGGTCGGGAAGGACGCGGACTTCGTCGTGCTCTCGGGCGATCCGTTCTCGGTCTACACGCGCGTGCTGCAGACCTGGGTCGAAGGCAGGAAGGTGTTCGACTTCGCGGATCCGAAGGACCGGCTCGTGGCGATGGGCGGCTACGGGGCGAGCGACGGTCAGGCGATGTCGCTGTGTTGCTACGGCACGCTGGAGGTGCAGTGATGTCGCTGCTGCTCACCGCCGCGTTGTTGCTCGTGCCGCAAGGAGACCCGACGCCTGCGCCGACGCAAGCGCCGACGCCCGCACCGAAGCCGGCGGGGCCGGCGTTCGCAGTGTTCGGGAAGACCCTCGTCACGATGACCGGGGAACCGATCCAGGACGGGGCCGTGCTCGTGCGCGACGGCAAGATCGAACGGGTCGGTACCCAGGCGGAGCTCGCGGTGCCTGCGGACGTGCCCGTGCTGCGCGCTGCCATCGTCACGCCGGGTCTCATCGACGCGCATGCGACGGTGGGGCTCAGCGGTCTGCTCAACATTCCGCACGACCAGGACCAGCTCGAACGGTCGGCGCCGAGCCAGCCCGAGCTGCGCGCGCTCGACGCGTTCAACCCGCGCGACGAACTGGTCGGCTGGCTGCGCAGCTTCGGCATCACGACCGTGCACACGGGCCACGCACCAGGGGCGCTGATCTCGGGTCAGACCATGGTCGTGAAGCTGCACGGCCGCACCGTCGACAAGGATGTCGTGGTGCCGCTCGCGATGGTGGCCGTGACGCTCGGTGACGGCGGTCGTGGCCGCGACAACAAGTCGCCGGGCACGCGCGCAAAGTCGATCGCGATGCTGCGCGAGCAACTGCAGAAGGCGCGCGAGTACGCGGCGAAGAGACTGAAGGATGCCGACGCGCCCAGGGACCTCGGCCTCGACGTGCTCGGCAAGGTGCTGGCCGGTGAGGTACCGCTGCTCGTCACCGCGCACCGCGCGCACGATCTGCTGTCGGCGCTGCGCGTCGCGAAGGAGTTCGGCATCAAGGTCGTGCTCGACGGTGCTGGCGAGGCCTACCTCGTGCTGCCCGAGATCCAGGCGGCGGGCGTCTGGGTGCTGCCGCACCCGGCGATGGCGCGCACGAGCGGCGAACTCGGCAACGGCACGATGGAACTCGGCAAGCTCCTGCTCGACGCGAAGGTGCCGTTCGCGCTGCAGAGTGGTTTCGAGGGCTATGTGCCGAAGACGCGCGTCGTGCTGTGGGAGGCAGGCGTGGCCGTTGGCCACGGCTTGCCGGCCGATGCGGCGCTGAAGGCACTGACGATCGATGCGGCGAAGCTGCTCGGCATCGATGCGCGCGTCGGATCGCTCGTGGCGGGCAAGGACGCGGACCTCGCGCTCTTCGACGGCGACCCGTTCGAGTACACGACGCACTGTGTCGGCACCGTCATCGACGGCGTGCAATTCGTGGGTCCGCCGCGGTAGAGCCAGCTCTCGCTACTTCCCGCCGATGACGGCAGCACCGTGGTTGGCGACGATGAGGCCGGCGGCGTTGGCGCCCGGATCGAGCGCCGCACCTTGACTGAAGAACACAGCCCCCAGCAAGCTCGAGACGTTGGGAATGCCGAGTGCCCAGGTGGCCGTACTACCCGTGGCAAGGAAGGCGTCGATGATGACCGGGTCCACCTGGAGCAGGCAGCCGGGCATGCCAATGCCGGCGAGCGGGAGCGGCAGCGCGCCGAGTGCCGACATCGTGTCGCTCAGGCCCGACACCATGAGCCCGATGGTGTTCAACGGCACCGGGCTGATCGTGACGTGGAAGATCTGGTCGAGCCACGGCCGCTCCGCGCTCGTCAGCGACGGGG
>JAYUCN010000161.1:0-14622 GCA_043740335.1 Planctomycetota bacterium | reverse complement strand
TCCGCACCGTCTCCCGTCGGTGCGATGGCCCGATAGCCGTCGTAAGGCACCTCGTTGCGGCGAACGACCTCGCCCGCCTGGTTCTGGTATTCGGCTGGTCGGATCTCCACGAGTGCGGAGCGGCCATCGAGGTCGCCCGGTTCGATCTGGACCTTGCCCGAGGCGGGCAGACCCAGGGCCTGGAAGACCATGCGCGCGCGAGCGCGGCCACGCGTGCTGAACACGAGGCTGTCCCACGCCGCCTGCTTGCCGACGTACTGCCCTTCCGCGACCACGAGTCGCAGGGACCAGCGCTCGTCGCCGGCGCGGGTCGAACCGGTGCGGACCTCGGCGATGCGGCACAGATAGGTGCCGGCCGGCACGGTCACGAAATCGGACACGCGGTCCGAGGCGTCGAAATCGATCTCCATGTGTTTGCTCCTTGCTGCGAGTTGACGGACGGGTGCAATGGGGCACGGCAAGGTGCTGCGGTGGCAGCTTTCTCACGAAAACTGCGCACAGCCGCTAGCCTCACGACCCTGCGTCCGCCGCGGCGGACGGCGATTCGCGGTGGCATACCCCCCCTTGACCGTTCCGGCTGAACCCCTGTTGCACGATGCGCGGCGCTACCTGGCGTTGGCCAGGCACCACTACGAGAACTTCCCGGTCGGGTCGTGGCTCTTGCCGCGGGCTGCGCGCGTGCACCTGCATCGCATCTATGCGTTCGCGCGCACGGCGGACGACCTGGCCGACGAACTGCGTGATGCCGCGGCGCTGGCGGCGTTCCGGCGCGATTTCCTGCGCCACCTCGACGACGGCAAGGGCGACGTGCCGTTGTTCGTCGACCTGTGCGCGACGATCCGCGAACGGGGCCTGGAGCGGGAGCTCTTCACGGACCTGCTCGACGCCTTCGCGCAGGATCTCGTGCAGACGCGCTATGACCTCGCCGGCCTGCTCGACTACTGCCGCCGTTCGGCGGATCCCGTGGGCCGCCTCGTGCTGCGCGTGTGCGGTCACCGTGCGGTCGAACTGGATCGGCTGTCGGACCGCATCTGCACGGGACTGCAGCTCCTGAACCATCTGCAGGATCTCGGCGAAGACCTGCGTGAACGGGACCGCATCTACTTTCCGCGCGAGGATCTCGACCGCTTCGGCGTCGGCGATGCGCAGCTGCGGGTGACGGTCGCCGACGCGAAGGTGCGGGCCTTCGTGCACCATCAGGCATCCCGCATCGGGTCCGAGTTCGCGGCGGGGTGGCCACTCGTGCATGCCGTGGGCGGCCGCTTGCGGTGGGAACTGCGCGCGATCCTGTACTCTGCCGCCGCCGTGCTGCGGCGCATCCGCCTGGCCGACGGCGACGTGCTCGGCGGTCGCGTGCATCTCGGCAAGCTGGAACGGGTCGGTACGGTGCTGGCAGGACTCTGCCGGCGCCGCGCGCCGGCCTTCACGGGGTTGCGCGCATGAACGCCATCGCGCCGCAGCCACCCGCGGCCGCGCTGGAGCCGAGGGAGATCACCGCGCGTTCGGGTTCCAACTTCCTCGCCGGCTTTCGGTGCCTCGACGCGGCCCGGCGGGACGGCATGACCGCGATCTACGCGTTCTGTCGCGTCGCTGACGACGCCGTCGACGAAGCCCCGGACGTGGCGACCGGCAGGGCCCATCTGCAGTTCTGGCGCGCGGAACTGGCGGCCGCCGCGTCAGGCAACGCGACGACGCCGGTCGGCAACGCCGTGCAGACGGCCATGCAGCGATTCGGTGTGCAGCGTCGACGGTTGGACGATCTGCTCGACGGCGTGGCCATGGATCTGGAGCCGCATGGGTTTCTGGACGAGGCGGAACTGCGTCTCTACTGCTACCGCGTGGCGTCCGCGGTCGGGCTCGCGTGTCTGCCGGTGCTCGGTGCTGTTGGCGACGGGGCAGACGCGTTTGCCGAGGCCTTGGGCAGGGCGCTGCAGCTCACCAACATCCTGCGCGATCTGCGCACCGACGCCGAGGTCGGGCGGTGCTACGTGCCGCGCCCGTGGCTCGCAGCGGCAGGCGTCGAACCGGCGTGGTTCGGTGGCACGGGACCGGCTTCGGTCTACGCGCCGGGCGGTCCGGTCGCATTGGTGTGTGCGCGACTCGTGACGGCGGCGGCGGACGAGTTCGCGCGTGCGCGTGCACAACTGCGGGCGTTGTCGCGTCGGCAGCGGCGAGCCCTCGTGCCCGCCCGCATCATGGGGGCCGTCTACGGCGAACTGTTGTGGCGGCTCGAGCAACGCGGTGGCGACGTACGCGGCGAGCGGGTTGCCGTGGGCCGATCGTGCAAAGCGTGGCTCGCGTTGCTGGTCCTCGCCGGAGTGAAGGCATGACGTTGGCGACTCGGCGGCACGCGTTCGTGCTCGGTGGTGGGGTCGCCGGTCTCGCCGCTGCGTTCGGGCTCGCCGAGCGTGGGTTGCCGGTGACTCTGCTCGAATCGCGCGGCTGGCTCGGCGGGCGCGCGTTCTCGTCGATCGATCGCACTACGGGTTGGCGTCTCGACAACGGGCCGCACGCGATGCTCGGCTGCTACCGCGCGATGCGAGGCCTGCTGCAAAGGCTCGGCACCGAGGGGGAGTTCCAGCAGGACCAAAAGCTCGTCATGGCCTATCGCACGACCGACGGCCGGCTCGAACGACTGCGCCTGTCGAGGCTGCCGGTGCCGCTGGCGATGCCGTTCGCGCTGCTGCGCCTTGGCATGCGGCCTGGAGCACGCTGCCGCGCGTTGCGCGGCATCGCCGGTGTGGTGCGCGGCGCGCCCGCGCCTTGGACGCTCGACGAATGGCTGCGCCGCCGCGGGCAGCAGGGTGAGCCCGAGGCGTTCCTGTGGCGGCCCTTGTGTCGGGCGATCATGAATGTCGAACCGGCGGAGGCATCGGCGGCCGACTACCTGGCCACACTGCGCGAGGCCTTTCTCGGCCGCGCGTCCTCGGCGGCCTTCTGGTTGCCGCGGCGACCGTGGGGCGCGATCCTCGGCGACGCTGCGCCGGGGGCGCTGGCGGCGGCCGGCGTGGTGGTGCGGACCGGTTCGCGCGTGGTGGCTCTGCATGCACCGTCGACGCGCATCGAGGCGATCGAACTCACCGACGGAGAACGGCTCGCCGTCGGGACCGACGATCTCGTCGTCTCGGCGATGCCGTGGTTCGCGCTGCGATCCCTCGTGCCCGCTGCCGCGGCGACGTTCGGGGCGCTGCGCTCGGCGCCCACGGTCAGTGCCTTCTTCGAGACCGCGGCGAACGCGCCCGCACTGCCCGACGACGGTCCCGTCACCGCACTCGTCGACGGCGATCCGTTCCACTTCCTGCTGCGCACTCCGGGTGCGGACGTGCGTCGGTTCGCGCTGCTGTCCGGAGGTCATCGCGGTTTCGACGGCATGACGGTCGATGCGATCGCGGCACAGGCGCGCAGTCAGCTGGCGCGACACTATCGAGGGGTGTCGCTCGAGGGGGCCACGGTGGCGATCCGCAAGGAACAGCACGCGACGTTCGTTGCCGCACCGGGCTCACGGGCATTGCGGCCAGCGCCGGGACCGCTGGCCGGCGGACCGGAGAATCTGCTCGTCTGTGGCGACTGGACCGCCACGGGCCTGCCGGCCACCCTCGAAGGGGCGGCGCGTTCGGCGCTGGTGATGTTGCGTGCCGTGGACGGCGTCTAGAGGCCGAGAACGGCGCGCCCGCCGTTGCTGAAGGCGAGGAACGCCGGACCCGGATCGAGGCTGGCCCCCTGGTTGAAGAGCTCGATGCCGGCCAAGGCGGGCACCCATGGGACCGCGAACAGCCAGGTCGCCGTGTTACCAGCGCCGGCCACCAGGTCGGTCACGATCGGATCGACGAGCAGGTCACAGCCGGGAAAACCGAAGCCGGCCAGCGGCAGCGGCAGCGGGATGACGCCGAGGTACAGCGTGTTGGAGAGACCCGTGATCATCAGGCCGACGCTGACGGGCAGGTTGCCGAGGTTGACGGCCAACGTCGTGCCGAGCACGGGCAGCGAACCGCCCGTGAGGGTCGGCACGCCGAGCGCACCGGGGCAGCCAGCGCCGAACGTCGTGTAGTTGGCCCCGTAGGTGATGGTGAGGTTGTCGACGGCGAACAAGTTGCCGGCAGTGGTTCCACCCGCGAAGAGGCGGAAGTCGGTCGGCGGCCCTGGGACCAAGACCGACGGCAGCAGCAGCGGGACCGCTGGCGTGTAGACCGTCGTGATGCCGGTGACGCCGTTGGTGATGCGGAAGTCGACGTGCACCCCGGCGGCCAGGTCCACCGTCACGCCCCAACGGTGCCAGACGCCTAGCGCGAGGCCTTGGAAGGCGGGGTCAGGCAGCACTGTCGTCGCGGTCGTCGGCGGCGTGGCTGTACCCGCGACGACGTTGGCGTTCCACGTGGTGGGCGGGAACACGACGCCGACGGGCCAGGCCGCGAGCAGGTTCACGTACGTCGACGCAGTCGACGGCTGGAACGAGAAGCTACCGATGTTGTTGACCGGCACGACGGCGCCGAGGAAGTTGCATTGCACGTCAAACGCGATGTGAATGCGGCCGGCTGGGAACGTGATGGCTCGTTGCGCACGAGCAAAGGCGGTGCCTCCGGCGGAGACGCCGGCGTAGAAGTTGGCGCCACCCACGGCGTTGGGCGTCACACCGATGGTGTTGCCGGCGTAGGTGTAGATCGCGCCGTCGATGCTGCCGGCGACGGCGGGTACGTAGAAGCCGTCCTGTCCCGCACACGGGGTGCCGGCAGGGGTGGCAACGAACGTCTCGAAGTTCGTCGTATAGCCTTGGGCTGCGACCGATCCGACGAGCGAGAGCAAGCAGAGCATTGGGGCTGAACTGCGCATTGGTTTTCTCCGATGTGGCATGGAAGGGGAATCCTCCCCGACCCGCCATGGATTGCAGCGCTTGGCGGCGCAGCTGACAAGACCCGGCGACAGATAGGGCCGGTGGCTGCGCATGGCAGACAGCCCGCGCCCGGCCTCAGCAGCGCTGCCGTCGCCTACAGGCCGAGGAACAGGTGCAAGCCCGTGCTGAGGTCGCCGATGCCCAACATCGGCGCGCCGTTGGCGAGCAGCAGGGTCTGCGCGGTCAACTCGAGCCCGATCAGCGCCGAGATCGGCGGCAGCGGCAGTGGGTATGTCCAAGCACCCGCACCCGTGGTCGAGCCGGTGAGGTACACCGAGGCCAAGAGCAGATCGATGTGGAGGACGCAGGCGCCGATGGGGACCTGCATCGGCGCACCGAAGTTGACGGCGAAGAACACGGGCGCGTTCGGTCGCGCGGCCGCCATGCTGAACTGGGTCGTGGTGCCGACCACCGGGGCGGTGGCCGCGAGTACCGGCGGCGTGGCGGTGGCACAGCCGGCACCCACCACCTGCGTGCCGGCGACGGGCAGGGTCGCCAGGTAGACGCCGCGCCCGTGCGTCACGCACAGCAGTTCGCGACTGTTCTTCCAGACCAGTTGTTCGATGCAGACGTTCTCCGGTCCGCCGGCGATCGGTGACCACGAACCACCGCCGTCGGTGCTGTGGAAGAGGCCGAGGTCCGTCGCCACGAACAACAGGTCGTGGATGGCGGGGTGCATCACGACCCAGCTCACGGGCAGGTTCGGCAGGGTGCCGATGCCGGTGCCGTCGATCGTGTGCCACGAAACCCCGTTGTCGAGCGTCTCCCAGAGGTTGTCCGGCGTGTAGCCCATGAAGCTCACGAGCACGCGCGAGTGGTTGCTCGGGTCGATCGCGATGCTGCTGATCCAACGATCGGGCAACTGGCCACCGGCGCCGTCGACGAGCGTCCACGTCGGCGACACCGAAGTACCGTTGCTGGTCCGGTGGAGCTCGCCGTCGTTGTGACCGACCCACACCACGTCGGCGTTGCCGAGTGCCACCTGCGCCGCCGAGTGGTTGCAGTAGGGGTTGTCCTGGAAGTGCGCGTTCGGTGGCCCGGTGAACGTGGGACAGAGGCGGGGCGCCTTGATCTGTACCCACGTCGGCGGCGTGCCGGTCTTGACGTCGTCGGTGCGCCACAGCGCGCGACCGCAGGCGAGCATGCGGTTCTGGTTGTTCGGATCGAGCAGGAAGTACGGGATGAAGTTGAAGCCCGGGTCGCCCGTGGTCGCGCCGCGGATGTCGGTCCAGTTGACCCCGCCGTTGATGCTGCGCTGCAGGCCCAGGTACTGGTAGCCGCCGTAGAAGTAGTTCGGGTCGAGCTGGTCGGCCGCCGCAAAACCGCCGTCGCCGCCGATCACGTTGTAGACCCAGGTACTCGGGTTGCCCGTGTAGCGGCTCGTGCCATTGTCTTGCGCGCCCGCGACCATGATCCCGGAGCTCGGATTCATCGCCGCGCCATAGAACTGCGTGACGCCGAGCCCGCTGTTCAATGCCGTCCAGCTGCCCGCCTGCCAGTCGGCGCGCGTGTGCAGGCCGCCGTCGTCGCCCGTGTAGATACGCTTGTTGGTGGTGCCGTTGAAACCAGGTTGCTCGACGATGACGTGATAGTCCGGATGCGCGCCGGTCGAGATCTGCGTGTTCGTGGCTCCGGCGTCGGTGCTGCGGTAGATCTGCACGCCGCCGTAGACGAGGTTGTTGGCGTTGGTCGGATCGACCCAGAGGCAGTTGTTGTAGAGCGAGTAGGTGCCGATCGACTGCGTGCTGCGCTGCGTCCAGGTCTGGCCGCCGTCGAGCGAACGCCACACGTTCACGAACCACCCCGTATCGCTGACCGTTGCGAAGACCGTGGTCGGCGTGCTGCGCGCGTAGGCCACCTCGACGCGCGTCGCGAGGGTCGAGATCTGCACGCTGCTCCATGTGAGGCCGCCGTCCTGCGTGCGCGACGCGAACCCGTCGGCGCGCCCCGCGACCGCGCGCGACGCGTCGGTCGGATGGAAATCGAGGTCGAGCGTGCGCGTCGTCGTGCGCTGGCTCCAGGTCTGGCCGCCGTTGGTGCTGCGCCAGATGCCGCTGCCGGTCGCCGCCAGCATCACGAGCGGATTGCCCGGCTGGAACGACAAGCGGTTCACGAAGTACCAGTCCGGCGTCGACGTGCTGTTGATGCGGCTCCAGGTCGCGCCGGCGTCGAACGACTCGAACACGCCCGCCCCGCGCAGGATCGCCGTATTGCTGCTGCCTTCCACCGCGTCGAAGCAGCCCTCGCCCGAGCCGAAGTACAGGTGGTTGGCATTGCCCGGATCGAGCGCCATGCAACCGCAGCCGAGCATCGTCAGCAGGCCGTTCCGCGGCTGCCAGCTCGCCCCGCCGGTGTCGCTGTACCAGACGCCGCCGCCGGCCGAGCCGACCCACATGCGCTGCGTGTTCGTGGGATCGATCAACACGGCACGCAGACGCCCGCCGATGTTGCCGGGCCCCAACCACGTCCACTGCACCGGCGCCCCGAGGTCGTCGAGCATCTCCATCTGCTGCTTCTGTTGCCAGGCCTGCATCAGCGCGTCGTGCGGCACACGGCCGTCGGCGCCGCGTCGGGCTTGGGCCCGCTGGTAGATGCCGTTCGGGTGTTCGTGCGCTTCGTGTTCCTGCAGCGCAGCCGCCGCCTCACCGCGCGGCGCCTGGCAAGCAACCCAGAACGAGCAGAGAACGACGGCGACGGGACAACGCATGGTAGCCTCCTGGACAACAGTGGACCGCCAAGGATAGCGGTCGGCGGCCGTCCGTGCGGCTGGCAGAGTCGTCCGGGGCGAAGTTTCGAAGAAGGTTCGCTGCGCGGACCCTTACCCGAGCACTTCGTCGATCATCAAAACGACGCGCTCGAGCACGCTGCGCAGGCGCCGGCGTTCGGCGTCGAGTTCCTTCACCACAGCGACGAGCTGCTCGAGGTTGCGCACTTCGTCCAGATGCTTGGTGAAGCGATCGGCGGCGACCGACTCGACCTGCTTCATCCGGAGCGGCGCAGCAGCGGCCTGCTCGGCCTTCTGCGCCTGCTTGCTCTTGCGCGGTTTCACCGGCACGAGGCCGAGCACGGCCTTGGCCCGCCCGTACATGATCGGAGCGACCGAGAAGCCCTTCGCCGTGGCGCGGTCGCGCAGTTCGCCATAGGCGAGTCCGGGTTCGCGACGCAACTCCTGCATGAGGAACTCGAAGGCCGCCGAGCCCTTGCGTTTGGTTTCCCTGCCCGGGGTCGGGTCAGGCGCGGGCGATGCTGGCGCGTTCCCTGCTTCCTCGTCGGGCACGAACGGGGGTTGGTCGACGGCTTCGCTCGGCGGGTCGAAGCGTGTCCGCGTGGTTGCTTCCTCACGCGTGTCACGCAGGGCCGGCAGGCCGAGCTGGCGTCGCGCCCTGCCGTAGTGGATCGGCTGCATCGAGATGCCGGCTGCCGTGGCTTGCCCACGCAGCGTGGTGTAGTCGAGATTGGGATCTTCGCGAAGTCGTTCGACGGCGAAGACCTCGCCGGAGACTCGTTGCGGTCCAGACATGATCATTGTGGTGCGGCAGCGTGAAAGAACGGAGCAAGCAGAGCGGTCACGAGGGGACGTGCAAGCAGAAAGACCTCGCCAGGTTCATTCGACGTGCCGGTTCATTCGACGTGAATATGGCGACCGCCGTTCTCTTCCGCCATGGGCTTCAGGAAGTCGGTGTCGTTCTTGTCGCCGAAGGTGATGCAGTTGATCGCGATCTTGCGCAGCTGGTTGGCTTGCCGCACACGACGACGGATCTCGTCCTTGTCGATGATCTCACCGACGGTCGGTGCCCCGTCGCTGATCACGTAGAGCGTGTCGAAACCAGCGGCATAGTACTTGTCGTGCAGGCCGCGACCACCGAAGTCGAGGGCCGCGTTCATCGCCCCGTAGAGGTTGGTCGGCCCGCTCGGACGCAGGCTGTCGAGGAAGCTGCCGAGCAGATCGTCGCGCGCTTCGTCGTCGAGCTTGACGAGTGCGGGACGGCCGCCCTCCTGGCGCCAGATGCGAACTTCGTCGCTGAAGACGACCAGGTTGACGAGCGCACCGTCGGGCAGGGACATGACGAGCTTCTTGAGCTCGCTGACGACGATCGCCGCCTTGGTCGTCGGCTCGCCCGGCTTGGCGCCCGTCACCTTCGCCTGCAGCTGCACGGGTTCGGCCATCGAGCCGCTGAAGTCGAGCACGAACAGCACGCGGTCGGACTCGACCTCGAGGTTGAAGAACTTCTCGTACTTGTTGGCTACCGGCGGTGTCTCGCCGGCATTGGTCTTCGGCTTGACGGTGAAGCTCGCACCCTCGCGGGCCCAGAACTCCTTCCACGGCGCGATGCCGCCGCGCACGACCGTCTGTCCTGTCAGTCCCTCGAGCAGCTTGTGCAGGCGCACGTCCATCGCCCACGGGTCCTTCTTGCGGTTCAGCTCCGCTTCGAGGCCGTGGATCAGGGCCGGCACCACGGGCTTGCACTTCTGGATCGCGAGCGAGAAGGCCGCGGCGCTGCGCACCTGCCAGATCTGGTCGCGCACGAGCAGCTCTTCGAGCTTGCCGATCGCCTGGTCGCGCAACACGAGGGTGTTGCCGGTCGGCTGCTTGCCGAGCGACTCGTCGACGTGCGGTTGCAGCGCGGTGCCAAGCGCGTTCGCGGCGGCGATGCGCACGTTGGGCTCGCTGTCGCGCAGGAGATCGAGCAGGGTCGGCACGAGTTCGAGGGTGGCGTCCTTCGCCATCGCGTTGACGGCCTGCACGCGCAGTTCGATCGGCAGCGTGTGGCATGCGCGCAGCAGTTCGAGCTGGGCCTCGACGCTCTGGTGCCCGCCGAGAATGCGCAGCACGGCCGTTGCGTTCGCCTGGTCCTGGTTCTTCTTGCCGGCACGGATCCCGGGCGCGCTCAGTATCTGGAGGAGCCACGGCAGGATGCCCTCACCGGTCATCGTGCGCAGATGCTTGCAGGCCAGTGCCTGCACGCGCCACGGCTGCAGCTCGCGCTGGTAGTCGAGGAGCTCGGTCGACGAGCCGCCTCCGCTCGGTCGCGGCTCGATGCTGGCGGCCTCGAACAACATCCTGGCGGCAGCGAGCGTGTTCCACTGCGCGAGCATTGCCATCTGCGCGTCGAGGCGCGCGATGGCGTCGTCGTCGAGCTTGCCGTCCTTCGCAAGCCGGAAGGCACCGCTCTTGTATTGCTGCAGCCAGGTGGCGAAGGCTTGGATGTCGGCCGCCTGCACGGGATCCTCGGGTGACGGCAAGGGCGCCTGTGCAGGCGGCTTGGCTGCGGGCGGCTTGGCTTGGGCGACCAGCTCGGCCGTCAGGGTCGCGGCGAGCAGGAGGTGCAATACAGGCGCCATCATGGCTGCACGCATACGGCCACGGGCGGCGGGGGGGAAGCCCCACCTCGATCTCACCTGCCCGATGCCGCGAGTTGTCGCTGCAGGCACATCGCGAGTTGAGGCTCTGCGAACACGAAGCCGGCTTCGAGCAATCGGCTGGGCCGCGCGCGTTGGCTTGCGAGCAGCAGCTCGGTCGCCATGTCGCCGAACATCAGCCGAAGCGCGAACGCGGGTACCGGCAGCACGGTCGGTCGATGCAGGGCGCGACCGAGAGCCCGTGTGAACTCACGGTTCGTCACCGGTTGTGGCGACACCGCCAGCACCGGCCCCGCGAGTTGTGCGTGGTCGATGACGAACGCGATGGCGCGCACCAGATCCTCGAGCGCGATCCAGCTCAGCCATTGCCGGCCGTGGCCGAGGCGGCCGCCGAGCCCGAGGCGGAACGGCAGCACCATGCGGCGCAGGGCACCGCCGTGCGGGTCGAGCACCATGCCGGTGCGCAGGATGACGACGCGGATGCCGGCGTCGGTCGCGGGGCGAGTGGCAGCCTCCCAGTCGCGGACGACGTCCACGAGGAACCCCGTGCCCGGAGCACTCCCTTCGTCGAGCCATTCGTCGCCGCGGTTGCCGTAGAATCCGATCGCCGAGGAGCTGACGAGCACGGTCGGTTTCGGGTCCAAGGCGGCGAGTCGTCGGCACAGCCGTTCCGTCACCGGGCCGCGGCTGTCGGCGATGGCCTGCTTGCGAGTGCTGGTCCAACGCCCGCTCGCCACGTTCTCGCCAGCAAGGTGAATGACGATGTCCACGGCCCCGAGTCCCGCTGCATCCAGTTCGCCCGTGGCGGGGTTCCATGCCGCCGTGCCTGGGCCGCCGGCGTGCCCGCGCACGATGCGGACCACGTCGTGGCCAGCGGACGCGAAGTGCGCCGCAGCGGCGGTGCCCACGAACCCCGAGGCTCCCGTGATCGCGATGCGCATGGCTGGCATCTTGCCCAGGTTCGCCGATCGCGTGCCGTTGGCCAAGGGTGCGCCTGCACTCGTAGCTGCGAGCTATGATCGCGACCGCTTGGTCCAGCCCCTCCGACACTGGTTCGTTGCCGTGTGGCTCACACTGGTCTCGGCACCCGGTCAGAACGACCTGCGCGAGCAGATCAATCATGCGCTCGATCAGGCGCGGCCTGCCCTGCTGGAGCACCTGCGCGCGGCGACGCACGAGAACACGCGCATCGGCGAACTGGCCCTGCTGCTGCTCGCGGCGATCCACGATGGCGTCGATGCGGAGGATCCGGCGCTCGTCGCGGCCGTGAAGCGGTTGGCCAAAGCGAAGCCCGACGATACCTACGATCTGGCGCTGCGGCTGCTCGTGCTCGAGGCCTCGCCCACGTTCCCGGACCGGCTCGAGCTCGCGAGCCGCGACACGAAGGAACTGCTGCGGCATCGCGACACCCGCGGTGGCTTTCACTATCAGGCCAATGCCAACACGTGGGACCTCAGCAACACGCAGTATGCCGCCCTCGGTCTGCGCGCGGCGAAGGCTCTCGGGGTGCCGATCGAACGTTCCATCTGGCTGAAGATGGCGCAGGAGATCGGGGCGCAGCAGGACAGCTACGGTGGCTTCGCCTACCAGAGTCGCAACCGCGGGTTCGATCCGGGCGGCTACGCGTCGATGACGGCCGCCGGCATTGCCGTGCTCGCGATCTGCCGGCAGGCGCTCGACAGCGACAACAGCGATGCCGAGCTCGACAAGAAGATCACGCGCGGGTGGCAGTGGTTCGATCGCAACGTGACCACGATCGGCTCGGCCCAGGAACGCTGGGCGTTCTACTTCCACTACGGACTGGAGCGCGCGGCGATCCTCACCGACACAACGACCGTCGGCAAGGTCGATTGGTACGCCAAGGGTGCTTCGATGCTGGTCGACGCGCAGCTGCCCGGTGGTGGTTGGGTCAGCCGCACCGATGGCTACATGGGGAGCGAACTCGGCCGCGGGCGCGGCAACAGTGTGCCTGTGGCGTTCGCGGTGCTGTTCCTGCGGCGCAAGTTCCAGAAGGTGCTCGGGCCGACCACCCCGCACGTCGTGACGCTCGCGGCGGTGGGGCCGATGTCGAAGCAGAAAGACGTCGACGCGTGCACGGCCGAACTCGTGCGCCGCGGCAAGGAGGCCATGCCGGATCTGCTGAAGGCGCTGCGCAGCGAGTGCGAACAGCAGCGTCGTGCGGCGGCCGGGGCGTTGGTGGCGATCGCGGGCGAGGGGTTTGGCTACGACCCGGCGAAGGACGAGGACAAGAACCGCGAGGCCGTGCGCAGGGCGGAACTCTGGCATCTGCGCCATCGCTGAGCAGTTGCCGAATCAGCGTGGCGTGAGCACCGGCCACGCCAGCACGTCGTAGGCGTGGTGCTTCGGACTCGCGACCGCTTCGTAGACGACGACGACTTCGTCGCCGTGCGCGTCGGTCATGTTCGCCGCGAGCACCTTCTGCAGGTGCCACGTCGCTGCATCGCGCAGCGGAATCGCGGCTGTGGCCTTCTGGTCGCCGGTCAGTGAGGACGCACGCTGATCGAGCAGGCCCGAGACCAGGCCGAAGACGCGCTCGAGGTCGAATACCGGATCGGGATCGTCGAACAACAGCGTCCTCAGCATGCGGCGTCCCGTGACCGAGCCGAGCGTGGGTGCTTCGGCCATGACGAACAACTCGAGCGTCGTGCCATCGGCAGACACGAGGGCGAGATCCGTCGCCGCCTTCGACACGAAGGCACCGCGCACCCCTTGGCGGGCTTTGCCGAGGATGCCAAGGAAACGCTGCACGAGCTCTTCCTGCCGGCTCAGCAGCGACAGCAGCGGCGGGACCCGCAGCGTGACCGTGCGCCGCCACGCGGGCGTGTTGGCGAAGGCTCCATTCTCGCTGCGATAGCCGACCGCCTTGACGTCGATGTCGATCGACTGCACGAGCCCGAGCAGCAGAGCGCCGATGCCGGGCAACTGCACCTGGAACACGAGCAGGTCGGCGCGTTTGTCCTCGTCGAGATCGACGAGCAGCATGCCACTGACGTCGTCGGCGACGGCCTGCGTGCGCGCCTTCGTGAACTGCGGCCCCGCCTTGCTGGCGAGGAACGTCCAGACCTTGCGCCGATGCGCGATCACGAAGTCCGGAATGCCGTCGCCGTCGATGTCGCCGCGCTGCAGCATCGGCCGCTCGCCGAGCACGAGCGTGGAGCCGGGGGCCGTGATCGCACTCGGCGTGCTGTCCTGGAACTGTGTCACATCGACTTCGATCGGTGTCTGGAACCCGCCGGCCTGCTGCAGATGGAAGAAGTGCTTGTCGCCCTCGCGCGTGACGAGGTCGGGACGGCCATCGCCGTTCAGATCGGCGGTCTCCACCTGCGGGATCATGAGACCACCCTGGTGTTCTTCGTCGAGTGCGCCGTGGCTCGCGTCGAGGTTCACTTGCACGGGCAGCGGCAGCAGCGGCAACGCCCGGAACTGCGGTTCGGCGCCCTTCTCGCTAGGTGCTTCCTGGAGGAACGGCACGCAGCCTTGCAGCGTGGGCAGCAGCAGATCGAGGCGGCCGTCGCGATCGAGGTCCTGCACGAACGGCGCTTCCTGTGGGCGGTCGACGCGAAGGAGGAAGCGCGCGCGGCGTGAGAGTGAACGGGGCTCGGGCGTGCCGGTGCTGTCCGGCCAGGGCAGCCAGACGGTGCCGCTGCTGTCGGCGACCACGAGCTCGAGGCCCGGGTCGGCAGCGATGTCGCGGCACGCGAGCAGCGAGTGCGTCGGATCGCGCAGGCGCATGGTGCCCATTGGCACGAAGGCGCTGTTGCCGGCGTCGCCGCGCACGCCGTACCGCTCGATCACACCCTCCGCGGTGACCAGCACGAGCTCGGTGCGGCCGTCGCCGTCGGTGTCGGCGACGATCGCTATGGCGATCGGGGCCGCGGGCTCGAGGCGCGCGAGCATCGACTCCTGCGCCGCCGCCGCGGTTGCCAGCGTCGCGAGCAGGAGCCGCTTCATCGCCACCTCACGTGCAGCAGTTCGTGCGTGTCGACGACGAGCACTTCGTTGGTCGTGCCGGCGACGACGCGCGGCCGCGCGGTCACAGCGATCGGGACCTGCCAGACGGGAGGCAGCAGGCGGAGGCTGGTGCCGTCCCGCTCCAGTGGTTGGAGCGCGATGCGGTCCTCGCTGCGCAACAGCAGCGAACCTGCGGTTCCTGCGGCACCGGCCACGACCCGCACGAACGGGTTGCTCGCGCGTTCCGTCGGGGCCGACAGCTGTACCTGCTGGTTGAGCATCGCTGGCACCTCGAAGCGCTTGCCAGAGCCGCGGAAGACGTTGAGCTGGGCCTCCAGAGCGGCAGGGGCGCCGCCGGTCAGACCGCGCAGCAGGTCGGTGCGTACCGTGATCGCGACGAG
>JAYUCN010000160.1:0-5893 GCA_043740335.1 Planctomycetota bacterium | reverse complement strand
CGAAGACACTGGCGACGAAGGATCACGCATCGACGACCTCGAGGCTCGTCAGGAGGTGATGCGCCTGCAGCTTCTGCGCGTACATCTCGGCCTGCTCCCGGGCCCCCGTCCAGACGATCGACCGGCCCGACTTGTGAACCTCCATCATGAGGCGGTGCGCCTTCTCCTGCGTGTAGCCGAAGACCTGCATGAAGACCTTGGTCACGTAGGTCATGAGCGTCACCGGATCGTCGTGCACGATGACGTTCCAAGGTGGCGCCAGGGACGTCTCGGGGCGCGTCTTGGTTTCGGTGTGTTCCTTGGTGGCCGCGCGCACGGTCATGCGTCCACCACTGTAGCACCACGCAGTCCGGCCGGAAGAGGTGCGCACGGGCCAATCACAGCGGCAACAGCTCGAGCCGGTTGGCCAGAAACAGCGGCACCGGCAGGCGACGCCGCGTGGCATCGAAGCCGCTGTCGGCCGGCTGCAGCAGCCGCATCGGCAACCCCGTGCAGGAGCGTGTCGAAGCCGGCCGGATCCGCGCGGCACGCGTTGGCGATGATGACCGCGAGCGAAGCTCCGACGACAAAGACCTTCCTCACCAGGTCTCCTTCTGCCCACCGAGTCGGAGGACCGTGCGCCATTCGTCTGCCGTCACGGGTTGCACCGACAGCCTGCTCCCCCGTTGCAGCAACACCATGTCCTTCAGCGCCCGTTCCTGCTTGCACCGTTCCCGCGTCAGCGGTTCGCGCAGCGGACCTTGGCATTCGATGTCGACCATGAACCACGTCGGCGCCTTGGCATCGCTGTCCGGATCGTAGTAGTCGCTCTTCTCGTCGAACGCCGTGTGGTCCGGGTAGCCGGCCTTCACGACTTTGGCGATGCCGATGATGGCCATCGGCTCGGTGCTGCTGTGGTAGAACAGCACGCCATCGCCCACGCGGATCTCGTCGCGCAGCAGGTTGCGCGCCTGGTAGTTGCGCACCCCGTGCCAGCAGGTGCGGCCTTCGCGCGCGAACTGGTCGAAGCCGTAGGTCGCGGGCTCGGACTTGAACAACCAGTAGCGGCGCGTCTTCGGCGCGTTCGCCCTCTCACCAGTCATCGCAGCGCTCGGCATCAGGGTGGCGGACGATACGCGTGTGGACCCGTCGGAACTACTGCCAGAGACCGCGCAGCGACTGGGAGTCGAGCGTACCGAGCTCGAAGGCCACGGGGGCAGCCTCCACGTTGGTCGAATGGACCACGAGCGGGGCTTCGCCGGAGCGTTCCCAGACCTCCAGGCTTGCCAGCTTGTCGCCGTCCTGCCGCGCGATGGTCAGCGTCCAGTCGGCTTCGCCGAGCACGCCGCCGCGTTGGTCGACGGCGCGCTTTCCTGTCAGGTCGCGCAGGTGATCGGTGACGAACTCGCCCACTTCGGGGCGTTCGCCTGCCTTGCCTTCGAGTACCCAATGCTCGCCTTCGATGCGGAACGTGCGCTGCTCGCCACTCTTCTTCTTCACGTCGAGGCGGCCGATGCCTGTCACCACGAGGACTCTGCGCTCGCAGTAGTCCGTCCACGGCAACCGCAGATGGTCGACGGACGCCTTCGGCACGAGCACGACGTTGTCCGGTTCGTCGGCGCGGCACGCGTAGGCGAGCATGAGGTCGTTGCGAACCACTTCGCCACCGAACCACAGCGTCGTCGCCTCCTGCTGCTGAAAGCCGCGCACGGAGACCAGCAGCCGACCAGCCAGGAGGCCGTAGCGAGGGTCGTTGGCGCGGGGCCGCACGCCATTCTCGTCGTCGAGAAACTCCTGCACGACGAGGTTGTTGACCGCCTGGGCGGCGTCCGTACAGGCCGTCGGATTCGCCCGGATCTCGACCGGCTCGACGAGCCGCCATTCGGCCGTCGCCGACTCGCGCCGGAAGCGCAGGCGATCCCCGCGGCCCTGGCCTGGGTCGATGACGACTTCGGCAAGATGCTCGTAGACGCTGTCGGCATCGTTGCCGAGCGGCACGAGAATGCGCGCGCGCAGATGGTCGGCCGCGTTCTCGAAGATCGCACAGTATTGGCGGTTGTCGCTCGTGAAGTACAGGTTGCGGCCACGCAGGAGACCGAGCAGCTGTCCACCGGCGACCGTCCAGAGATTCACGGTCTCCTCACCGTACGCGCCACGTACGGTGACGACGATGTTCGGGGCGTCGGTCGGTGGCCGCATGAGTCCGGGCGGGAAGTAGTCGGCGCGCTGGCTGAGCACGGCGACGAGGAAGTGCCGCGCTGCCGCCCCGTCGGCGCGGCCCACGATGGGCGACAGGAGTCGCCATTCCCTGTTCTCGAGCTTGAGGTGCAACGCTTCGCGCTTGCCCGTCGGCGACGCCTGCTCGACGCGCAGTTCGTTCACCTGCGACGGCGTGTGGCGGTAGATGGTTCGTTCCCGCAGGTCGTCGAGGCCGACGCGCATGCTCTCGACGAGGGCATCGCCGCCTTCCCAGATCTTGCCGGAACGACGCAGAAACCGTGTTTCGCCGAGCGGACCCTGCGCACCGATCTCGACTTCGCAGCGCACACCGTCGGGGAACTCGGCCATGAACGTGAGTTCGGGTTCTTCGAGGCCTGCGCGCTGCCTGCCTTCGGCGTCGTCCTGGAGCGGCGTGCTGCGCATGTTGGCGCTGTCCCAGGTGTCGACGATGTTCTTCATGTAGGCGGCGGAGGCGAGGTCGACGATCGGTTCCGTGAGCTGGAACCGGCCTTCGGCGTCGCGCCCGATCTCGATCGGGGCCCGCTTGTGGAACTGCCAACGCATGCGCAGGCACTGCAAGAGGGAGCGACCGTCGAGTACGGAGAGCGCCGCCGAGTCCTTGGCCTTGGGCTTCTCGTCGGTCAACCAGAGCACCGCGGCGAGCCCACCCACCGCGAGCAGCAGCAGCACGATCGTGCGCAGTCCCATCAGACCCTCCGTCGCAGGTAGACGACCAGGAGACCGAGCAACAGGAACGTGCCCGGCACGCCGTAGAAGAGCAGGTACCAGACACGCTGGAACTGCTGCGGCTGCAGCTGCAGGTGATGAGCTTCGTAGCGGCTGCCCTGGATGTCGAGCAGCACCCGCCGCTCCGCCATCCAATTGCAGACGTTCAGGGCGAAACCGCCGAACAGCGGCATGCCGATGTTGTTGCAGAACGCTCCCGAGACGACGACGACCTGCCCCGTCTTCGGCGCCGCTGGCGCCTTGGTGTTGTCGCCAGACGCTGTAGCTCCCGCATCGAGCTCGAAGGCCATGCCGACGAGGAACGAATGGAGTTGGATCTGTGGCGCCCGGTTGCTCGGGAAGCCATCGGGTCCCGGCAGCGCGAGCCAGGCCTCGTCGCCCGTCTGTAGCAACGGTTCACGGCGCACGCCACCAGGTGCGCCCGGCCGTTCGCGCAACTCGCGCGCGCCGGCAACCTCGAAGGGACGGCCGGCCTCCGCGAGGCGACGCGTGGTCGGATGCAGCGGGTTCACGCGCAGTTGCAGCTTGGCCACGCCATCGTTGCCGTCGAGGCCACGGCCGCCAGCGCGTCCATTCGGGTCGGGGATGAGGTGGAAGACCGGCGCCGTGCCGAGCTCGTAGCCGAGCAGTTCGCCGAAGCGCCCACCGTCGGGATTCAGGTCAGGAGTGGCCGCCCACGAATAGTTGACGAAGACGCGACCGCCGCGCTTCACGTACTCGAACAACGCCGTCGCATCGCGTTCGGCGAAGTCGTGATTCGGCTCGATGACGAGGACCATAGCGGCATCGGTTGGAACCCCCGACGTCTGGCGCAGGTTGAGGTCCCTCACGTCGAAGCCGAGGCGTTCGAGCGCTGCCCGCAACCCGCTGTAGCCCATCGCGGTCGCCGCCTTGAAGTCGACGAGCGGCGAGTACCCCTGCAGGAAGTAGGCGACCGGCGTGCCCTGCACGAGCAGGCTTTTCAAGGCCGACGAGATCGCCTCTTCCCCCTTGTAGTTCTTGAGCACGGGCACGGGCATGCGCGCGGGCTGGGTGGTCGACTGCAGGTTCGGCAGGTCGATCACCGCGAGGTCCGAGACGAGCGACAACTTGCGGAATCGGAGTTCCTTGCCAGGCTGGCGTACCGCGACGACGAGCACTTCCTGCTCGGCGGCCTTGTAGTCGAACTTCTGCACGGCTTCGCGCGTGCTCGTCGCATCCGCATAGAAGTCATGGTGGCGGATCGTCACCATCTCCCCGCCGAGGAACTGGTAGGTCTTCAGCAGCTGTTGCGTCAGGTCGCGCAGTCGTCTGCGGATCTCGGACGCTTGCTGTTCTGCATCGTTCTGCCCCTGCCCTGCCGATGGCGGATAGAAGAGATGGAACTCGATCTCCACCTTCTGCGCGCGCAACTCCCGCAGCAGATCCTCCGTGACGGGGTCGACGGAACTGACCTTCTGTGGGGTCAGATCGATCAACGCCTTCAGCGCCGGGCGCGACGCGACCCAGACGATCAGTACCCACACTGCGAGCATGAGCAGCGCGGCCAACAGCAGGTTGCCGAACGCTGCCAATCGGCGCACCTTCATGCGATCCTCCGCGACGACAGGCTCACGGTCGTGAGGAACAGGAAGAACAGGATGCCGCCGGCGTAGAACGCGATCTGGCTCGTGTCGATGAGGCCGCGCGCAAACCAATCGCTGAAGTTGCGCATCACGTCGAGCTTGTCGAGCAATTCACGCACGTAGTAGTTCTGCGCGAGATCGCCGAGATGAAAGGCGACCCGTTGTGGCAACTGCATCAGCCCGAAGTTGAACATGATGGTCAGCACGGCGGCGAGCAGCACGTTCTCGGTGAGACTGCTGGCGAAGCAGCCGAACGCGAGCAGCATCCCGCTCAGCAGGCACATGCCGAGGTACGCGGCGAACACGGGGCCGAACGACAGATCCGCGTCGAGGAACGGCGCGTACTCGAGCAAGTGCAGCACGAACACGCTCGGCAACCACAAGAGGCCGAAGAACGCCGCCGCTGCGGCCCACTTGCCGAGCACGATCTCGCTGTCGCGCACGGGTGCCGTCATCAGCGACTCGATCGAGCCGGTGCGCCGTTCCTCGGCGAAGCACCGCATGGTCAGGATGCCGGGTACGAGCATCACCATGAGGAAGGTGCTGCCGAGGCCGTAGGTCGCGGTCGGGAACAGGTCCTGGTCCAAGCGGTAGTACGCGTAGCGAGCTGCCTCGAAGGTCATCTCGTAACCGCGCCAAAGATAGAAGACGACCGCGATGATCCAGCTCACCGGGCTCACGCAGTACGAGAGCATCTCCTTCCGGAACGTGACGAGCGCGCCGTTCATGCAGAGACCTCGGTCGCCGCTTCGGCCTGCGCGGCGAGCGCCTCCTCTTCGGCGCGGTCGCTGCCCTCGGTCACGGCGTGGAAGTACTCCTCGAGCGTCGGCAGCTCCGCCTTCAGTTCCTGCACGGCGATACCCGCACGCAACAGTCGCTGGCCGAGTTCTGGACCTGGGTCCGCCCCCCGGTCGACCACACACAGCATCGACGTCGTGCCGTCCTCCCGCACGATCGGATCCCCCGCCTTCATGCCTCGGATCTCCGCCACGACCTCCCCCAGCTGGGCCGGGGTGCACTGTGCCACGATGCGCAAGCTGTACTGCGTGCTCTGCGTGACGAGCTCATGCGGCGCGCCGTCGGCGCGCAAACGACCGCGATGGATCACGAGGATGCGCGTGCTGACGTCCTGCACCTCGGTCAGGATATGGCTCGAGAACAGGATCGTGTGCTCGGCGGCGAGGTCGCGCACGACCTGCTTGATGCGGCGACGCTGGTTCGGGTCGAGCCCGGAGGTCGGTTCGTCGAGGATGAGGATCGGCGGGTTGGCGACCAGCGCGTCGGCTAGGCCCACGCGCTGGCGGTAGCCGCGCGACACATGCCCGCAGAGCTTGCGCGCGACC
>JAYUCN010000159.1:0-2407 GCA_043740335.1 Planctomycetota bacterium | reverse complement strand
GCCATCGCAGCACTCTCGGGCGCGAACCCAGCAAGGCCACGCGCAATGGTGTCCGCGTTGACGAAGTTCTGGATGCCGAGTTCGTCGCGCACGATCGCACGCGACACCGTCGTCTTGCCCGCCCCGTTCGGACCGGCGAGCACCAGCACCCGTGGCGCCGCCATCAGCTAGCCCCCGGCTTCCGATAGATCCCGAGCAGACAGTGCTCGGGGTATGGCAGCCGCACCGACCGACACAGCCGCATCACCTTGAGCTCGAGTTCGCACAGACCGCGAAACCGCGCGAACGTCCGGCAGTCGTCGAGCCGCAGGAAGGCGGCTTCGTGCATGCCGACGCCCGCGAACAACCGCTCCAGCTTGCCGCGCGTGTTCATCTTGAAGCACGTCGGGAAGGTGTCCTTCGCTTGCGTGCCCCACAACCAGGACTTCACGCGGTGCCGCAGCGACATCGGTGCCAGCCGCGTGAGCAGCGGCATCGGCGAACCGGCGAACACCGTGTAGACGACCGCAAGTCCGCCCGGGCGCAGCGCGCGGTGGATGCTGCGCACCGCGACTTCCGGAGCGGCAATGTGCTCGGCGACCATGCGCAGCGTGACGAGGTCGAACTGGCCCTTGCCGTCGTAGGTGTCGATGCCGCAAGCGGCCTTCTCGTGCACCCACGGATTCTCCTGCAGCGTCGGGTCAGGGTCGACGCCGACGAGCCGCGCGCAGCGCTGCGACAACGCCCGCGCGGCCTCGCGATTGCTCGGGAACAGTTCGCGGCCACAGCCGACGTCGAGCCACGCCATGCCCGGCACTACGAGGCCGGCGACGAGCGCTTCGTAGACGTCGTCGGGCGTGTAGTAGCCGTAGTCGGCGCGCAGGCGCGGCCCCCAACCGAGGCGGGCCGCCGGCCCGTAGCGCAGGTGGAACATCTGCCGCAGTGCTTGTGCATCGGGCAGCAGGAGCAGGACGGGAGCTCTCACCGAGGGAAGATGCGGTCGAGGTCCTTCAGCGTGGGAGCGTCGATGGTCACAGAGGTCGCGGCGAGACTGCCATCGAGCTGTTCTCCGTTGCGCGCACCGACGAGCACCGACGTGGCGTGGCCCTCCCGCAGGCAGAACGCGAGTGCAAGCTGCGTCGCGGTGAGGCCGACCCGCGCCGCGAGCTGCACGAGCTGCTGCGCCTGCTGGAGACGCCCCTCCGCAAGGTAGCGCCCGACGAACTGGTTGCTGCGCGCATCGGCAGCGCGCGAGTCCGCAGGCACCGCTGCACCGGGCTTGTACTTGCCCACAAGCACGCCCTGCGCGAGCGGCGAGTAGGCCAGCACGCCGAGGCCACAGCGCGCCGCCGTCGCCAGCACGTCGGCTTCGATGCCGCGGTCGAAGAGGTTGTAGAGCGGCTGGTTGCTGATCGGTCGATGCAGGCCCTCGGCCCGGCACAGCTCGACGACTTCGGCGAGGCGTTCCGCCGGCCACTGGCTCGTGCCCCAGTAGAGCACGAGGCCGCGCCGGATGAGGTCGTCCATCGCCATCGCCGTCTCGAGCAACGGCGTGTCGGGGTCGAAGCGGTGGCACTGGTAGAGGTCGACGTAGTCGGTCTGGAGCCGCCGCAGCGACGCGGCGAGCGACTCGTGAATGTGCTTCCTCGACAAGCCGCAGTCGTTCGGGTCGTCGCTCATCGGGAAGAAACATTTCGTCGCCAGCACGAGGCGGTGGCGCGGCAGGGACGAGATCGCAGCACCGAGCGTGCGTTCGGCCTCGCCGCGGTTGTAGACGTCCGCCGTGTCGAACAGGTTGACGCCGCGCTCGAACGCCACCGCGACGAGCCGCTCGGTCGCCTTTCTATCGACCGAGGTGCCGATCGTGAGCCAGGACCCGAGGCCGATGGCGCTGACCTTGAGACCCGAGGCACCGAGGTTGCGGTACAACACGCGCAGCGTTGTAGCAGGAAGCACGCGCCGACTCACGCGGTGACCGCCGGCACGCAGCGAGCCGAACGAGCCGGTGAAGGCTGGCCGATGAGCCTGCTTTGCGCGATGCTCTCCTGCCTGTGGCCCCAAAGAAGCGCATCGCCCTGATCTCCACCGGCGGCACCATCGAGAAGACCTACGACGAACTACAGGGCGTGCTCGACAACCGCGCCAGCGTGCTCGACGTCGTGCTCGCGAGTCTGCAGCTCAAAGGGGTCGACATCGTGCGCATTCCGCTCATGAACAAGGACAGCCTGCAGATGACGCCGCAGGACCACGACCTCATCGCGCGCACGGCCGGTTCGATGGCCGAGGCGCACGACGGCGTCGTCATCGTGCACGGCACCGACCGGCTCGCGGTCACGGGCGATCGCATCCACGCGTTGCTGAGCACGCCGCACGTACCGATCGTGCTGACCGGCGCCATGCGGCCCTACGTGATGCGCAACACGGACGC
>JAYUCN010000158.1:0-2408 GCA_043740335.1 Planctomycetota bacterium | reverse complement strand
ACTCGAGGGCCGAGAGCAGATGCTGACGCGCGGCGGCGAGATCGCCATGCGCGAGCGCGTCCTTCGCGGTGCGCCAGCGCACGTTGGCCGGACCCTGGTCGGGGGTGGCCGTCTCGATGGCGAGGTCCTGCGGCATCGGCGCCCCGGGCGGGCATTGCGCCAGCGCGGGCGTGGCGAGACAGAGGAAGAGACTGACGGGCCTGGCGAAGGTCGGCATGCGCGAGAGAGGGGCCGAGGCATGGTCCGGGAGCCTTCGCGCCGTGGCAACCCCAGTGCGGCGGATCGGCGCGGATCGGTCGGAATCAGGACGCCGAGGTAGCCGCGGTCAGCGTCCTGAGCGTGCGCAGGATGAGCAGCGACGCGCAGGCGACGAAACTCGCGAACATGCGGATCAGCCAGCCGTACTCGTGATCGCCTTCGAGCAGCATGGGGCCGAACCACAGCGCGCAGCCAGCCGCGAGCGCGATCCAGCGACCGCGAGCGAAGAGCCAGCGCCCCGGCAGCAGCAGCGGGATGCCGACGCATACGAAGACGAGGTTGTGCGCGATGCGAGCGGGCAACGCCGGGATCAGCTCGTCTTCCCACAACAGCACGCGCGGGTCGAGCGTGACGTAGATGGCGCCAGCGATGGCTACGGCGCCAGCGACGAACAGCAGGCACCGCAGGCCGACCAACGCGCGCCGCGCCAGCTTCCCCAAGAATTCGATCTCGGGCTCACGCGGCGGCGGGCTGGGGTTCTGCTCCATGCCCGCATGCTACGTCAGCGGCGTCCGCCCCACGATGGTGGCCAAGGATGTGGCCAGGCGCCGCTGGCGTGACGCGCCGCAGCCGGCGAGGTCAGTAACCCTTCTTGTCGCCGGCGGCGTCCTTCGAGTTGATGTCGAGCGTGATCATGAAGCCGTTGGTGCCCTTGAACTCGTAGCTCTTGGTGCCATCGCGGTAGGCCTCGACCTCGTTCGCCATCAGCAGGAACCCCTCGTTGCGCGGCGCGCCCCAGTACTTGAGGTTGCGGATGACGATCGGTTCGTCGCTCATGCCCTGGTTGCGCTTCAGCACGACCTCGGCCAGCTTGCCGCCGTCCAGCTTCGCTGTGGACTTGTCCTTGCCGCCGTTCCACTCGATCGCCGCGTCGCGGCCGATCGTGAAGTTGCTCCACTTCACCGGGTAGAGCGCGCCGAGGATCGCTTGGATGCCCTCGCGCTGCTCCTTCGTGGCGCTCGGTTCGTAGTGCAGGATGGCCCAGTTCATCTGGCCTTGCGAGAAGTCGGAACCGAGATCGCCGGCGATCCAGAACTTCATGCCATCGAGCTTGGTGCCGTTGAAGCTGCCGTGATTGACTCGCAGCACGTTGTTGAAGCGGCAGAAGCGCTGTGCGAGCAGCGGGTCGTCCGGCTTGGCGCAGCAGCCGACGCCGGCGGGGCGTGAATTGAAGTAGCACTGGCAGAACATCGGGCAGCTGCACGCCTCGATGATCGTGGCGTTGAAGTCCCATGTCGCTGCAGGGGTCGTCGCGCGGGTCGCGGTCGCGTCGGCGATCGCAGTGGCAGTCGCTGCAGAGTTGATGGGAGCCGACGAAGTCTTGGTGGTCGTGGCGGTGGTTGCACAACCGGTGAGCAACAACGCAATCGAGAGGAGCACGCGGTTCATGTGGTTCCTTGGGTGCGGAGGGAGGGAGGAAAGGAACGGATATCTTGGCATCGTCCGCTGGCAGTGTCGCCAGGGGAAGCTGAATACCTCTCGCCCGATGCGGCCGCGCCCGCATGATCATGCGGGGGGCGCGTGCGCGAAGGCCTGCGAGTCTCGGCCAGGTGGTGCTGCTCGATGTCGATCCCCTCCAGGTCCGGGCAACCCTGACGGGCCACACCAACGGCGTCAACGACGTCGCGTTCTCGCGCCACGAGCGCGCTGGCAGTGACGCCCTGATCGTTCAGCCGCCGATGGCGTTCCTGATCCATCACCGACGGGTGCTCGTGGAAGGCATCGGCGAATGACGCTAGCGATGCTCTCCGGGCCAGCAAGCTGCCCACCTGTTCGCCCTGGGACCGCTTGCTCGCGTCGAGACGCGGGGTGCCTTGGCATGGCTCCAACCGCGCGGTCGGAATGAGCGGTTCGCGGACGGTCAGGGCGTCGTCGGTGATCCTGCCCAGTGCAGCATCGTCGCCAGCACCGCTTGCGTGTTGCGCCGCAGGAACACCGGATCGACCGTCGCTGGCAGGTCGGTCGCCTGGTGGTAGTTCGGGTTGCGCATTTCGGCCGTGTCGCTGAGCAGGATCGCGTCGATGCCGGCGGCCCAGTAGCTGGCGTGGTCGCTGCGTGCCGAGTCGGCGAACCAACCGGCCATGCGGTTGGCGCTGAAGTACGGCAGGTCCGGCACGTAGCCGTCGACGCACGCTTCGAACAGGTTGCCG
>JAYUCN010000157.1:0-2413 GCA_043740335.1 Planctomycetota bacterium | reverse complement strand
CAAGACCATGATCCTCAAGGGCTCTCAGATTCCGCCACTCCTACGACGTGCACCCTCGTCAACGGAACAGGTTGGTAGTGACCGGTGGTCGGCTTAGTCTGGCGCTCCCACTACAGCCCGAACCCGATGTACGACCCCGAACAAGTGCGCCCGATGCGCGAGGAACTCACCTCGATCGGCTTCCAGGAACTCCTGACTCCGAACGCAGTGAACGCGTGGATCGACGACACGAAGCACACGGGCCTGCTCGTCATCAACTCGATCTGCGGCTGCGCTGCCGGCATGGCGCGCCCAGGGGTGCGCATGGCGCTCCAGCACAAGACGAAGCCACAGCGCCTCGCGACGGTGTTCGCGGGCCAGGACAAGGAGGCGACGGCACAGGCGCGCGGTCGTTTCGGCAACATCCCGCCCTCGAGTCCGTCGGTGGCCCTGCTCAAGAACGGGCAGGTCGTCGACTTCCTGCCGCGCAACCGCATCGAAGGCCGTTCGGCTCAGCAGGTGTGCGGCGACCTCGTCGCGATGTTCGACAAGCACCTCGAGGGGGCCTGAGCCTTGGGCATCCGCATCCTCGTCATTCCCGGTGCGACTCGCACCGACGCGTTCAGCAAGAAGCTCGCGCGCGCCGCCAGCAAGCTCGTCGAGCAGGCGGGGTCTGTGCCGACGCTCATCGACCTGCGCGACTACGCGATGCCGCTCTACGACGGCGACCTCGAAACGAAGGAAGGCCTGCCCGAGGGCACGGTGCGATTGCGCGGCGTCATGAAGCAGCACGATGCGCTGCTGTTCGCGACGCCCGAGTACAACTCGTCGATCCCCGCGGTGCTCAAGAACACGATCGACTGGCTGTCGCGACCCTACGCGGCCGAGCGCGGGGTCTCGGTCTTCGACAACAAGGTGGCGGCGCTCTTGTCCAGTTCCCCGGGTGCGCTCGGCGGCTTGCGCGGGCTCGTGCATCTGCGCCAGATCCTCATGAATCTCGGCGTGCTCGTGATCACCGAGCAGTTCGCGCTCGGCAGCGCCGGCAGCGCGTTCTCTCCCGACGGCAGCCTCGTCGATGCCAAGCAGTCGGCGACGGTACAGAAGATCGCACAGCGGCTCGCGCACGTGGCCACGCGCCTCGCGCCCGAAGTACGGTGACCCATGAAGAACAGTCCAAGCGAACTCCCTCAGAAGGCACGCAAGCAGATCTGCGAGTCCCTGCGCACCGTGCTCACCGACGGCATCGACCTGCATTCGCAGATCAAGGTCGCGCACTGGAACATCAAGGGCCCGCAGTTTGCGGCGCTGCATCCGCTGTTCGACACGTTCGCGACGGACGCCGCCGCTCAGAACGACGAGATCGCCGAGCGCATCCGGACACTGGGCGAGCTTGCGATCGGCACGGCGCGCCACGTTGCCAAGAACTCGCGCCTGCCCGACTACCCGCAGGACTTGACCAAGGACATGGAGCACGTGCAGCTGCTCGCCGAACGCATCGGTGCCTGGCTCGTTGGCGCGCGTGCGGCGCGTGACGTCGCGGTGGAGCACAAGGACGACGACACGATGGACTTGCTGACCGGCATGATCCAGGCGTTCGAGAAGCACGCGTGGTTCCTGCACGCGACGCTCGAGAGCTGACGTCGCGATCTTTTTGTCAGGGCACGCCGAGCACGTAGCAGACGCACAGCAGCACGGTGCCGGCCAACATCACGAGCAGGCCATTGCGTCGGCGCTTCTTGAGATAGAAGAGCAGCCAGAGACCGGTCACCGACATCAGCGACAGCACGATGGCGGCGATGTCGATGACGACGACCCAGAACGGGCCACAGTCGCGCCCCTTGTGCAGGTCGTCGAGCATGGCGAGCCACGGCCGCCGCGATTCCTCGAGGTGGTAGGCGCCCGTGCTGCGGGTGATCGTGACGTCGGCCGAGTAGGCCGGGCCCTTCCAGACGACGACGCACTGCTCGTCGTCGACGGCGAACTCGCTGACCTTGCCGCGCAGGTGGTGGCGTTCGCGCAAGGTCTCTGCGATGGTGAGGCGTTCGATCGTGCCGGCGAGGCTTGCCTTCGGCAGGGTGTCGTCGAGCGTGCGAACGGCTGCTTCGCCGCTCTCGAACCAGTCGGCGTGGTTCAACGTGAGGCCCGTGACCGCGAACAACAGCGTGGCGCAGAAGCCGAACATCGAGAGGTAGATGTGCAGCCAACGCACCCACCACGGCAGGCGGCGGTCGGTCGTCGGTGCCGTCATCGCGGCGTCGTGGCCGCCGTGTTCGCACGGCCGAAGCGCAGCGTGACCTGTTCGATCTCTTCGTTGCCGGGCAGTTCGATGCGCAGCGCCTCACCGCCGAGTTCGATCTCGCGACGCAGCAGCTGGTAGGTGCCGTGTTCGCGGGACGCTTCGACGCACACCGTGTAGCGACCCGGCGCGAGGTGG
>JAYUCN010000156.1:0-2416 GCA_043740335.1 Planctomycetota bacterium | reverse complement strand
CTGCAGAAGATCGCGACGAACGGTGTGCCGCAGGAATGGGAGCCGCAGTTCTTCTCGGTCGGTGCGATCAGGGACCCACTGCTCGGCGAGCTTGCGCGACTCGTCGTCGAGAAGGGGCGGACCGACAACAACGGGAAGCGCGCCTGGATCGACTGCATCACACGTCGCGTCGGCCAGAGTCGTGAGGAGCACAAGGACCCTGGCGTGTTAGCCGACTGGCACCGGCAGATGCTGGCTTCGCAGGCCCACGGTGCGCGGGCGTTGCGTTCGAGGCTCTGGGGATCAGAGGGAACGCCACTGGCCAGGAGTGGTTGGGTCGCATGCTGCGCAACCGGCATGCGCGGGTGCGCTGGCTCGCGGTGGGGGAGACTGTCGGCACGCAGGGGGCCGCCGCTGAGGGCCTCGTGCGTCCGCTCTTGAAGGACCCGGCGGACGACGTGCGTGTCAGCGTCGCCAACTACCTGGGCGCGATTGTCAGCAAGGATGCGGTGCCCGACCTGATCGCGTTGCTGCGCGATCCCGGCGAACGCGTGCGCACCGCCGCCGCCGACGCCCTCACGCGCATCCGCTTCTACCACGAGCAGCAGGCGCACTGGGACCGCGTGTTGAAGGGTCTCGACGCGAGCCCCGCGTCCGCTGCCGAGAAGCTGCTCCTACAGGCCAAGCCCGGTGCGCCGCGCGAACAACGCCTGCTCGCGATCGAATCGCTCGGCACGCTCGGCGTGCCCGAAGCGCTGCCGTTCCTCATCGAGTGGACGACCGACGCGGACGCCGACGTCGCGCAGAAGGCCAAGGCCGCGATCACGCAGATCCACCTGAACCCGCGCAAGTGAGGAGCGAACGGGGCTCGCTCGTGCCACGCACCCGCGCGACTACTTCAGCAGTCCCTGCAGCTTCTCCAACGTCGGCCCGATCACGGCCTTGACGGTCGGGTTCGCCAGCAGCGTGCCGACCGTGGCGACGGTGTCCGCGCTGACGCCGAGCTTGGCCGCCGCATCGCCCGCGAGCTTGCCGAGGCCGCCGAACGCATCCTTGCTGGCTGCCGCAGGTGCTGCGTTCTTCGCGGTCTGCAACTGCTGCACGATCGAGTCGAGCGGGGCCTTCGCCGCCTCGGCAGTGGGTGCATCCTTGATGCCGGCGAGCACCTTGGGAAGATCGGCGACCGACGTCGTCGCCGCAGGCGCTGGTTTGCTCTCGGGTGCGGCCTTGACCTGAGGCTTCGGCGCCTCGGGCTTCTTCGGACCGTCCGCAGACACGGTCGGCGGCGTTATCGGGGTGAGGGTAGCCGTCTCCTTCTTGCACGCGGTGATCAGGAGGAGCGTCGAGAACAGGACGACGGGTGCGATCGGTTGCATGGGGCGGAGCATCATTCCCATCGGCATGTGGTTCCGCAATGCCCCACGTTGGCCGCGGAGACTGGCCGGCTCAGGCGACCTCGATACCTCGCAAGGCGGCAACGCAATCCTGCGAAGCACGCGCCGGGTCATGCGAAGGTCGTTTGTCCGCGCGGCAAGCCGCCGACCCATTGCTTGAAGTACTCTCGCGAGACGCGATCCTCGTCGGGGCGCCAGAGTTCTGGGTAGTCGACGGGCCGTACACGCGCATACCTGCCATCAGCGGTCTTGACCGATTCGACGAAGAGCACCTCCGTGGCGGGCAGCTGGCCGACCACCCCCGGCGAATGTGAGTTGAGGACAACCTGCCGCAGTGGATTGTCGACCGGATCGACAGGCTCATCAGGGTCTGTGGCGTAGTCCGCGAGCAACTGCATCAACGCGGGAATCCCGCTCGGTTCGATGCCATTCTCCGGCTCCTCGAGGCAGAGCACGCGACTGGACTTCGTGTCCATCTGCATCGCCACGAGCGCGAGGTAACGCAACGTTCCCTCCGACAGGGCACGCGGCGGCATCCACAGTTCGGATTCTCGGAAACGAACTTCCACTACGTAGTGCTGTCTGGCTTCGTCTTCGTGCACGCGCACGGAATCGACCCCGTCGACGAGCCGCGCCAGCTGATTCGCGGCCTCGGTGCACACCTGCTGCATGGCTTCGCTGTTCTTGTTGGCGCCATGGGGGCCATTGAGCGGCAACGGCGAGCGTTCGCGCCCCAGGCGGCGCAACGTGGCCGCGATGTGCCGGCCGTACTCGTCGACGGGTGCTGTCTCGCCGAAGCGATCGGGGGTCCGCAACGAGGAAGGCTCGAGGTGCACCGAATGCCAGGACGCCATCTCGCGGCGAGCGGCCACGACCGTGGGATGTTCCTTGGAGCCGGTGCCGCCGAGGATCGTTTGCGGCGATGGGCCTGCTGGCACGGGACGTCCGCGGCTGCCACCATCGCCGTGCAGCACGATGCGCGCTTGTTCCTCTTCGACCTTCGTCGAGATGAAGGCGGTGCCAAACCGTTCGGCCTTCACGAC
>JAYUCN010000155.1:0-2417 GCA_043740335.1 Planctomycetota bacterium | reverse complement strand
GCCACGTGTACACCTCGGAGCCGACGCGCATCATTGGCACCCATGGGCACCTCCAGCGGCAGGTGGGCGCGCAACACGTGGATCGCCTTGGCGTCGCGGTGCACATAGATGTGGCAGCCCGGCTCCATCCACGAGAACACCGCTGCCGTGACGCCCGGAATCGCACGCAGGAACGCGGTCGACTCAGGACACCGGGCCTGATTGACGGCAAAGCAATGCTCGATGCCGGCAATGTGGCTGGACATGAACAATGGCACGACGAGCCACTCGCCTCCGTACGCAGCGCAATCGGGCCAACACAGGAAGTCGGTTCGCGCCATCGCCGCGAATTCGCGTTGGAAGATCGGGAAGCCACGTTCGAGCTCGAGCGTGAACGTGAACTCATGCGGATCCAGCAGCATGACGGACGGGTCTCCGCGGTCGAGCATAGCGACACCGGGCGTCGGCCGCCGCGGTTCTGGCACGCGCGTCACCTGCTACCGCTCCGTGCGCGGACCTCGTGCACTTCACGGTAGATGGATCACGAGTTCAGGATTGGGACCGGGAAGGATGGTCACTTCCTGGACGAACGCAACCTTGTCAGCACCACGCTCGACCCACAGTCGGTGCACGCCCGGGCTGCGCCACCGCAGGAGCGCCCTGCCGTTGCCATCCACGTGCTGCGTCATTTGGCTCACCGGTAGCGCGTTGGGACAGGAGCCCACGCCCGCGTTGCGGATCGGCTGGTCATCGGGCCCGAGCACGAGCACGGGCAGTTCGCCGCAGGACTCGAGCCTCACTTCGAGTTCGACATCACCAGCCCCCGTCGTGAACGGCGGAACGTCGTGGAACGCCAACGTCGCCGACGACGTCATCGATCCCACGGCCTGCCTGGGCTCGACCTGGACGCCAACGCGTCGCCCCAGAGGCAGGGGTTCGAACGCGAAGCGACTGCCATCGACGTGCACCGAAGCGCCGCCAAATCGACGCGAACCATCTTCCTCGTAGGTCACGAGCGTGATGGCACACCCATCGACAAAACGACCGTCATCAGCTCGGACCACCCGCCCACGCACCATGCAACTGGCAAGATCGGCCGGCGAGATCCGCACCTCGACATCCGTGCCTCCAGCAACGCCGCGTCTCTCGCGCATGAACAGCCCTGGCTTCGTTGCTGGCCACACGCACAGGGTCCAGGAGGACGCAGGATGGACCAGGAGCGTGAACAGGCCGTCCTCGAGCGTGGTCGCAGGCTCGACGCGATCGAACCGATCCGACCGGTCCGGCGCCGAAGGCGACCAGTTCACGTCACCGGACTCTGGTAGCGCATCGATCTGCGCGCCCGCGAAGGGCCGACCATCGTCGTGCACCACACGTCCGTGGATCGGCACGCGCGCTTGCAGATCGAGACGCACCTCGGCGTGCGGGCGAGCCGCGGTAGTCTCGGTCCACACCAAAGCACTCGTCGCGTGCCCCTTTGCCCGCGCGAGCAGTTGATACCGCGCAAGACTGCGCACCGGCAGCACGAACTGGCCGCAGGCGTCGGTCTCGGTGCGGAGCATCTGCTCATCGTCCTCTTCGACTTCGTCGGCGCGGGGCGGTTCGCGCCAGGCCTTCACCTCGGCGCCGGCAACGAGCGCCCCGCCGGTGTCGACGACGCGCCCCGCCACGGTGATCGGGCCTGGGAACTGCAGCACGAGCTCGGTGCGATCGTCAGCAATGCGCCGCCGCCGGTAGAACGTGTGCTGGCCATCGCGTTCGGCGCAGAAGACCCAGATACCGTGGCGCTGGACGCCGATCGCGAACCGCCCCGAGGAATCCGTGGTCACGGACGCTGGCGTCTTGGCGATGACGTTGAACAACTCACCGGAAGCCCCCGCCGTGACCACGGCGCCCGCGGCTGCGGAACCGTCCGCCATGAGCACGACGCCGCGAACCAGATCCTCGGTCGCAAGCATGAGCAGCGTTTCGTACCGCCGGGTGTGCCAGAGCGCGTCCTTGCGACTGTCGCCATGACCGGACTTGCTCGCGCCGACGACGCAGTACTCCAAGTCGAGCAAGGGTCGTGCACGACCATCCACATCGGTGTTGATCGTCGAGCACGTCTGCTCCTCCCAGCCGTCGTAGGTGTGCCGTCGCCCGCCCATGCGCTGACGCTCCTCGGCTGGACGTTCCACCTTCTTGCCAGGCCAGATGGTGATCGTCGCATTGGCGACGGGCATCTGGTCGTGGTCGACGACGATGAGATCGGGCGACCACGGTGACACTCGCACAGGGGTCGGGTCGAACGGTTCTTCGTTCGCGGCTGACGGCAGAACGCCGCTCGCGGCCGCGACACGCTGAGGCTCGGCATCGTCAGACAACCCTCCTGCTGGTGACCCTGCCACGACCATCGAAGGTCTCACGAGCGCATCGGCAGAGGCCAGCGGCGAGTCAGC
>JAYUCN010000154.1:0-5927 GCA_043740335.1 Planctomycetota bacterium | reverse complement strand
TCGACGCCGGCATCATGATCAGTGCGTCGCACAATCCGTCGCACGACAACGGCATCAAGATCTTCGCCCACGACGGCACGAAGCTGGGTGACGACGACGAGACAGAGATCGCGCGGCTCGCCGTCGAGGTCAGGCCGGCCGAACTGCGGTTGCCGCGCATCAAGGACAAGAGCAACCTGCTGCTCCAGTACGAGCAGCGCTTCGCCGACCAGTTCCCGACGCTCGACCTGGAAGGCCGCACGATCTGCATCGACGCGGCGAACGGCGGCGGTTCGCTGCTGGCACCGCGCATCCTGCGTGCGTTCGGCGCCGACGTGGTCGAGGTCGCCTGCGAGCCGGACGGTTTCAACATCAACGACGGCGTCGGGGCCCTGCATCCCGAGAAGCTGCGGCAGGCCGTGCTCGAGCATGGCGCGTGCCTCGGCATCTGCCTCGATGGCGACGGCGATCGCGGCATCTTCGTCGACGAACGTGGCGCCGTGCGCGACGGCGATGATGTGCTGAGTCTGTTCGGGCGCACGCTGCATGGCGAAGGGCGGTTGCCGGGGGACAGGGTCGTGGCGACGGTCATGAGCAATTTCGGCCTGC
Source organism: Planctomycetota bacterium (assembly GCA_043740335.1). GTDB lineage: Bacteria > Planctomycetota > UBA1135 > UBA1135 > UBA2386 > DASVAL01. The sequence goes on along the minus strand of JAYUCN010000154.1, from coordinate 5,339 downwards.
ACCAGGCGCTGCGCACGGCCGGTGTGACGCTGCACGTGACGCCGGTCGGCGACCGCAACGTGTTCCTGGCGATGCGCGAACTCGGTGCCGCGGTGGGCGGTGAACAGTCGGGCCACATCCTGTTTCTCGATCACGACCTCGTCGGCGACGGTCTCTACACGGGCGTGCGGCTCTTGGCACTTGCGGGGAAGGGTGACGTGTCGACGGCGTTCGCGGGCTTGCAGCGCTTCCCGCAGGAACTGATCAACGTGCCCGTGGTAAGGAAGCCGAAGCTCGAGACCGTGGCGGCGATCGCGAAGAAGGTGGCCGAGATCGAGCGCGTGCTCGGCAACGACGGTCGCCTGCTGCTGCGCTACTCGGGCACCGAACCGAAGTGCCGCGTCATGATCGAGGCCGCCGATGGCCCGCTCTGCACGCGGTTGTGCCGCGAACTGGCGGACGTCGTGGCGGCGGAGCTGGGGGGGTGAGGGGACCGGCGCTCGCGCTGTCCGGCAGCAACGTCACGGGGGACGTGCCGTTCTCGTGTGCGCTGCGACTCGATGGCGTCGTCGTCGAGGCACGTTCGCCGGCCGGCGCGCGCGGCGACCTGGCGATGCTCGTCGCCGATCTCTGCGCGCAGCACGCGGTGCGGCCTGACCAGGTCACTGAGCTACGGATCGATCTTGGGCCCGGGTCCTACACGGGGCTGCGTGTGGCGGTCACGTTCGTGCGGTTCCTCCAGCACTTCGGGGCGGTGCCTGTGCTCGCCGTCGGCAGCCTCGCACTGCTCGCGACGAGTGTCCTTGGCGTTCTGCCGCGAGGTCGGCGTCTGCGGCCGCTGCTCGACGCGCGTCGCGGTCGGTTCCACACGGGCCTGCTGTCGCACAGCGCGGCGGGTGGACTCGTCATCCTGGAAGAACCGCGGGCCCTGCCGTTCGCCGAGGTGCTGGCGGCCACGGTGGCTGGCGATCTCGTCGTGTTGTCAGCCGCTGTCGAAGCCCAGGTCGGCGCCGACCTGCGACGTGCGGGCGCAGAGATCCATGTCGCGAGCGGCGTCGCCGCGAAGGACTTGTTCCTGCCAGCCCTGCCGTTCGTCGCGTGTGCGAGCGAAGCGCTCGAGCCGCGCTACCTCATGGGCACCTACGCCGACGACTGAGGCGCGTGTTCGTCTTGACGTCAGTGGTCCCCGTTCTCGCGCAGGGTGACCGTCGTGATCACGTCCGCGGGCAGGGGGACCTGCTGCTGGTCTTCCGTCTCGCTCAACAGCCGGAAGCCGTGCATGCCGGGCTCCAATCCACGGACCAGGATCTCGCCGGTGCGGTCGGCGGCGACGTGCCGCACGCGCCAGTCGAACGCCCCGTAGGTCTGGATCTGGACGCGAGCGCCAGGCCAGGGTTGGCCTGCCGGGTCCGTGACGACCACGCGTACGCTCGCGGTGGGGACGAGGGTGAGGTCGCCGAGATCCGTCGTCGCCCCCGCCGCGACCTGGAAGCTCCGCACCTCGTAGCCCTCGGGCGACGTCACTGCGCACAGGAGCTGTTCGTCGGTGAGCAGCTCGAGTCCGGTGATCTCCTCGGTCCCTTCCGCGTCGGTGATGCCCGATGCGATCCGCCAGGTCGGCATGTCTTCGATACCGACGACGGTGAGTACCCGGGGCGGTCGACACCGACCGAGGATCGAGATCCTGGCGCCGGCGATGGGTCTGCCAGTGCCGCCGATCACACGCAGACGAACGTGATGCGCCTTGGCGATGGCCACCGCATGCAGGGTGCTGGGTGTGTGCGAGGCGACGAACCAGGCGCGCGCATTCTCGCGGGTCTGCACGACGTGCTCCCTCGACAGCAACCGCAAGGCGAAGGATTCGCCGGTGGCGACGAGGGCCGGCAGCTCGAAGGTGCCGTCGTCGAGCGTTCTGGTGAGCACGCGGCGGGGCTGCAGGTCCTTGGTGATCGGTTGCGCGACGAGCGTGACGCCGCCCAGGGCGCCGACGCCGACGAGACGACCCTTGATGCGGGCGGCGTCGCCGGTGGCGAGTTCGAACTCCCGCCGCCGCGCCGGCACGTCCGCGGGCACCGTGTGTTCCGTCGGCGTGAACGCGAGGTCGCTGCCGGCGATCGAGGCGCGCATCTCATCGGCATAGGGCCAGCCGCGCAGGCACCAGAGTCCGTCGGCCCCGAGCGGCGGGTTGCGCATGGCGGGGGGCAGCGGCAGCGGACAGCCAGCGTGCAGCACGCTCACGTCGAGCCGCGCCGCCGCGCACTGCGCCGCGGTTGCACCGATGAGCACGAACGTGCGTTCCTGCGTGGCGTCGCGTTCGATGCGGCAATCGAGAGTGACGTCGCCGGTGTCGTTCACGGTGGCCTCGAACGCATCGTGCCCGGGTGCCCACGCGCGCAACACGTTCCGGCCGAACGGCACGTGCGTGAGTCGAAAGCGCCCGCTCGCGTCGCTCACGGCGGTGCAACTCGCAAGACCCAGGTCGCCCGCGTCGTACGGTGCGGTCACGATCCAGGCGCCGGCGACCGGTTGCCCGGCGTCGTCGCGCACGCTGCCGGTCACGGCGCGCGCGGGCATCGTGACGAGGGGCAGGAAGGTGCGCGGTTCGCCGAGCAGATCGATCCAGGCGGCGGCGACGTCGGGTGCTGGCGTCGTGGCGCGCACGAGCACGTAGTCCTGCGGCAAGTGACCGAACACGAACATGCCGGCGGCGTCGCTCTGCGTGCGGCCGACGACCTTGCCATTGCACTCAGCGAAGAGCGTGGCACCCGCGACCGGTTCGGTGCGCGAATCGACGACCTGGCCTTCGAGGCGGCAGGTCGGTTCCTGGGCCGTCATCGTGCTGACGAAGAACAGGACGCAGAGTCGCTCCTGGCCAGACATCGCAGCAGTCTATCGCCCGCCGCCGCAGGCGCTTGCCGGCAACGATCGCTCGGGAATGGCGGCTCGCGCCGTTCCGACCCTCACTTGAAGTTCTTGTTGAACTCGAGCCACTTCTCGTTGACCTCCTTCCAGACCTCGACCTTCAGCGGCACCGCGATGTCGTTGATCTGGATCAGCATGGCATCCCGCCACTTGTAGTGGCGCGCGTTCTGCTCCTTCTGCTCGCTCTCCTTCTGCCCGACCACCGCCGCGTCGATGGTCGGGTCGGGGCCCAGCTTGCCGTATGCCACACCCAGTGCGCGCACGTAGTCGCAGACGAGGCTTGGCTTCCCGAACGCCTTCTGCCCGTCGTGCAAGAAGAACCAGCGCAGCAGGCGCGCGCATTCCGGCGTGTAGCTCCATTCCTTCTCGGTGGCGCCGTCGGCCGGGCTCGTCTGGATGTGCTCCTGCATGAGGTCCCACAGGGGCGGCACCGGCAGATTGTTCTGCGGGTAGTAGGCGAGGCGGCCCTTCTCGACGTCGCTCGCGCTCCACTCGAGCTTCTTGCCGTCGAAACGCGAGCTGCGCATGAACTCCCAGCAGCCGTTGTCGAACCAGCGCGGCATCGCCGGCAGCACGCCCGGGTCGACGTCGTCGAACACCTGCCACAACACGGCGCGGAACAGCACGCCGTAGCCGCCGTTGCCGCCGTTGTCGCGGTCGTTGGCGAAGTAGAGCTCGCGCTTCCTCTGGTCGTACTCGCGGTTGTCCGTGACCGTGGTCAGGTAGGCCGTGAAGTTGTCCTGGTTCTCGAAGATGCGCAGCACCGCGGGCAGGGGTGCTTCCTTGGTCAGGTCCGGCAGCTTCTGCGCGATCCAGGCGCGGATGGCTTCGGCCGCGGTGATCGCCTTCTTGGTGAAGGCCGGATCGGCGGCGCTGAGCACCGTCCACTGCTTCGTCTTCTGGACCTTGAAGCCGATCTCGGGCGCCTTGCTGGTCGCGGCGACGAGCTCCTCGGCCCACCTGGCCCGCGCGGCGGTGCGGCTCGCCGCGTCCTTCTTCGCCCAGTCTGCGTCGGCGACCCACGGCGGATCGAGCCGCTCGGCCTTGGTGCGCGGCATCACCGCCAACGAACCGAGTGTGCCGTCGAGTTCCTTCTTCAGCTTCTCGAACTGCTCGACCGCGACTTCGAAGCAGACCGCGACCTCGCCGTCGTCGAGCGGCAGCGAATGGCCGTAGAGCATGCGGTCGCCGGCGACCTTGCCGGTGAAGCGCTGGCCCTCGATGCCCGCCGCCTTGGCCGGTTGCTGGCTCGCCTCCTTCGCCGCGAGGCCGCGCTTCGAGAAGTCCAGCAGGCTCCGGTACGGCGTCTGCCGCGGCAGCCCATCGACGACGTCCTTGCTGTCGTCCCCGCCCTTCTTGAAGAACATCACGCGCATCAGCGGTGTGTGCACCGCCTCGCCTTTGGCCGCAGAGAGTGCGCGCGGCGACCCGAACAGGCGCAGCGTCGAGTGCCGGTCGCCGTCGGCCGGCAGCTCGACCCAGCCCTTGGGCGGCTTGAACTCGAGCCCGACACGCGGCTCCGGCAGGCCCTTCTGGGCGGCGAGCGAAGGTGCTGAGGCACCGACGAGGGCGAGGAGACCGAACGCGGAGAGAGCGTGTCTGGACATGGTCGGGTAGGGCGGGTACTTGCCGTGAAGGTGCCTGCGCCGACGGGATTGTGCCGGTCGCCAAGGCGGGCGGGAAGCTCGCCCATCGTTTGGTGGTGCAATTCATAGTGACAGTTAGTCTACAAAATAGTAGACTAACCGGCCTTATGAATGGCATCGCGGATGGGCGGCTGCTGGAGCAGTTCGATGGCGATCAGCACGGCGTCTACTCGTCCGCGGACCTGCGCACGGCGCTTGCCGAACCGCATGCCGCGGCGTTCGCACGACGGCTGCAGCGGCTCGGCGACCAGGGCGAACTGCGGCGCTTCTGTCGCGGCTTCTACGTCCGCACGGCGTTCGATCTCGCCACGTTGAGCCAACGACTCGCCCCCGAGTCCTACGTCAGCTTCGGGACGGTGCTCGCACGCGAGCTCGTCGTCGGCACGGATCCGGCCCGGCACGTCGTCGCGGTCAAACTCGGCCGCACGCGGCGCTATGAGGCACTGGGCTTCGTCATCGAGCACGTGGGCACGACGGCGGACCTGCTGTTCGGCTTCTCCGTGCGCGATGGCGTTCGCTACGCGGACGCGGAGAAGGCCGTGATCGACACGCTGTACTACCACCTGCGCGGGCGGCGTTACGGCTTCGACCTGCACTCGGACATCAACCTGCGCCGGCTCGATCGCAAGAAGCTGCGTGACTACCTGCGGCGTTACCAGAACCCCAAGTTCGTGACGTTCGCCAAACGATTGCTGGAGTTGCCATGACCGTGCGACTCGATCGGCCGGCGACACGCGATGGCTTGTTCGTCTGGGTCATGCACCGTTTCGCCGAGGTGTTCGAGGACCATGC
>JAYUCN010000153.1:0-5930 GCA_043740335.1 Planctomycetota bacterium | reverse complement strand
CGAGCTCGGGCTCGTGGATGATCGAGCCGAGCACCTGCACCTTCTGGCCCATGCCCTTGCTCATGGCTTCGCACTTCTTGTCGAGCCAGTCGCCGAGGCCGTAGCGTGTCAGCAGCTCGCGCGCCTTGCTGTTCGCGGTGCGCGCATCCATGCCCTTCAACTTGCCGAAGTAGGCGACGATCTCCGCCGTCTTCATCTTCTTGTAGAGCCCCTTCTCCTCGGGCAGATAACCGAGCCGGTCCTTGACCTCCTGGGCATCGGGGTGGCCGAGCACGGAGATCGTGCCGGCGTCCGGGTGGAAGATGCTCATCACCATGCGGATCGTCGTCGTCTTGCCGGCGCCGTTCTGGCCGAGGAACCCGTAGATGCAGCCCTTCGGGACTTCGAGCGAGAGGTCGGACACGGCCGTGAACGAACCGAATCGCTTGGTGACACCGTGAAGGGTCAGCGCGTGGTCCATGCGGGCGAGGGCGGCACGTGGCCGCCGCGGTGCCTACATTGTCGGAACCACCTTGCCGGAGCAAGCGCGCTCTGGGCGCGATCTCAGGGGTCGAAGGCGAGGCGCTGCGCGCGTTCGGCGTCGAGGCGATGCAGGGTTCGGCCCGCAGGGGCCAGTACCAAAGCGAGGCGGCGTGCGATCACCGCCGCCTGGCGCAGTCCCAGTGCCGGCGTGTCGGCATCCACCGGTTCGTGTCGTTCCACTTCGACGAGGAAGTCTTCGCCGCGCGTTTCAGCCGGGACGCTCAGGCTCAGGCTGCGGTGCAACGATGGATCGCGTCCCGCGATCTGCCGGGTCCACGGCAGCGGCAGGATCTTGCCGAGATCCGGGCGAAGTTGCGCGTCCATGCTTCCCTGCATCGACCACGAGTGCTTCACCTTGCTGGAACGCCGTCCCGGAACGAGTCACTCGCGGTGGAAGCGGCGCGGTGCGAACAGTGCGATGGATGGGTGACGGCTCTGGCCGTCGACGATCATCTCGGCGAGGCACCGACCGGCCAGGAACGCGAAGCTCAGGCCGTAGCCATTGAACGCGAGCAGCGCAAACGTGCCGGGCCGACCGGGCAGGGCACCGACGAACGGCAGCCCGTCCGGCGTGCCGGCCATGATGCCGGTCCACACGTGGGGGAACGCCGCGTCGCGCAGCACGGGGAAGTGCTCGCGCACGTAGGCGAGCAGGTTCGTCGTCACCTGCGGGTTCTGCGTGCTGTCGTCGAGGATGCCGAGTTCCTCGCCCGGCACCGACCAGCGCTTGCCGCCAATGACGAAGCGGCTCTTGCTCATGCGGAAGTACTCGTAGCAGAAGTTGCTCGACATCGCATGTGGTGGGAACTGCTCCGCGATTGCCGGCGGCAGCGGGTCGGTCGCGAGGACCTGGCCGCGGAACGGGAACACCGTGCTCGCCAGCAGCCCCGTCGTGTCGAGGTCGCGTGCAAGCGTCGAGGTGCAGTGCACGACGATCGCGCTCCGGACCGAGCCGCCGTCGTGCAGGTGCACCGTGAAGTCGCCGGCGTCCCCGTCGATGGCCGTGACCGAAGCCCGTTCGACGATGCAGGCACCTGCCTTCGCGGCGGCGTCGGCGAGGCCTCGCACCATGCGCAGCGGCTGCACGATCGCTTCGCCGGGCAGGTGCAGGGCACCGTGGAAACCGACTCCCGCCGGCAACCAGCGGGGAACGTCCGCGGCCGGCACGAGGGCGTGCGGTTTGTGCTCGCTTGCCAGCAGGGCTGCCGCCTGCTGCAGCTCGGTCCATTCGTGCGGCGTTTCTGCGAGCCGCAGGCCGCCGCGCTGGTCGAGTTCGCAGTCGACGTGCGCTGCCGCCAGAGCCGCGCGCAGGGCCGCGTGGTTGTCGCGCAGGAAGTCCCACAGCTGCCGCGCGCGGTCGGCGCCGAACTGGCCGTGGATGCGGTGGTAGTGTTCGCCGAGTCCAAGCAGCAGCTGGCCGTCGTTGCGACCGCTGGCGCGACCGCCGACGTCACCCTGTTCCAGCACCGTCACGTCGACGCCGACGTGTGCGAGGTGCAGGGCGGTGGAGACGCCGGCAATGCCGGCGCCGACGACGACCACTTCGGTCGTGGCCGGCAGGGCACCGCCGTGTGCGAACGGCTCTGTCTCGGCCTGCCAGAGGGAACTCAAGGGCGCAACTCCGAAGTGGCGGCGCGCGCGTTCTCGAGGATCATGATCTTTTGCCAGATCTTGCGACTGAGGCCCGTGGTGAGGTCTTCGATGTCGTCGACCGCGTCGACCGCCTGCGCGTCCGGGAAGTCCTGCACGTAGAGGGCAGCAATCTTGCCCATGAGCGAGAGCATTTCGCTGCAGTAGTCGAGGTAGCGCACGAGCTCGAATCGCGTCAGGGTCCGGGCGGGGGACGAAGCGGTGTCCTGCCGTGGGCCCTCGTGCAACGCGCGTTCGGGATCTTTCGTGAGCTGGTGCATGTCGACGATGTGCGCCATCGCTCTCAGCTCGTGCAGGGCCTGCAGACAGCGGCGGCGCTTGCTGCGTTGATCGAGGCTCAGTACGAAGACCGCGCCGGCGCCCAGAAAGAAGAGCATCGACAGCCCGGCCTCGAGGGTTTGCACGGCATCGGACAGCTGCCACGTGCCGTCGGTGCGCGGCTCCATCGAGGCGTACAGCAACGCGATCGTCGCGACGCCGCCGAGCAGCAGGGTGCTCGAGATGAACCGCAACCACCAGTTCGGTTCGCGGATGCGGGCGCTGCGCTCGGCGGTGGCGCGCGCAATCTGGAGCAGTTCCGCAGCGACGGCCAAGAGTCCGGCCGCCGGGAAACGCTCGCCGATGCGATCACGCAGTTGCGCGATGGTGGCGACGATGCGTTGGCAATCCAGGGTGGAATAAGACACGCCGGCATCGTCGGTCCTCGACGACCCGGTGGCGAGCCTTTCTCACGCCCGACTCGTGGCCCGGTGGTGGCGGGCGTAGGTCGAAGTGCAGAGCGAGGATTGGCTTCTTCTTCGCGATCCTGCGTCGAGACTCGATCCGAGTCTCACATGCCCCGGCGTGGTGTTGCCGGTCTGGTTGTGGACCCTGTTCTGCTCAACGGAGCAGGGCCAGCAAAAGCAGCATGCAAAGGGCCAGGATGGTCAGCGCGACGGCGGTCCGATTGAGGGTGGTGGTCGCTGCTACGCGCATTGGTGGTTGCGGTGGCGGGGACTTGCCGCGGTTGGGGGTGGTGGGATGGGTGGTGGGCCGTTCGAGCGAATTAGTTCGGGCAGCACAGGAGGTTGCAGGAAAGTCCGTATTCGGGGGCGAGGACCTTGCTGACATTCCACGCCAGGGAAGAGCCTTGGTTTGTCGAACCGCACGCGGGACTTTGGCGGTGTTTTTGTCCAGGCTGGCGATAGACTCCTCGGCCCTTAGCCGCCGCAGTTCCTGCGGCTGTCGCTCAGGATCATGGCGCCGGCTGTTTCGCCTGCGCGTAAATAACAGTAGCGGAAGCCGAAGTCATGAGCAAGGAACTGCGCCTCTTCACGAGCGAATCGGTCAGCGAGGGTCATCCGGACAAAGTCTGTGACCAGATCTCGGATGCCGTGCTCGATGCGATCCTCACCCAGGACGCGGAGTCGCGCGTCGCCTGCGAGACCATGGTTTCGCGCGGGTTCGTGGTCGTTGCTGGCGAGATCACGACGCGCGCCCAGATCGACTTCCAGGAGGTCATCCGGGGCGTTGTGAAGGACATCGGCTACGACGATCCCGAGATCGGCTTCGACCACAACTCGTGCGCGGTGTTCACGTCCATCCAGCGCCAGTCGGGCGACATCGCGCTCGGCGTCGATGCGGCGACGTCGCAGAGCAAGGAGCAGGGTGCCGGTGATCAAGGCATGATGTTCGGCTATGCGTGTCGCGAAACGGATGTCTTGATGCCGTTCCCGATCCACTTCAGCCACCGTATCCTCGAGGCCCTCGCCGCCGCGCGCAAGAGTGGTCGATACAAGTTCCTGCGCCCTGACGCGAAGAGCCAACTGACGGTCGAATACGACGCCGACAACAAACCCGTGCGCGTCAACACGGTCGTCATCTCGCACCAGCACCGGGCCGATGTGGCCACTGCGGAGTTGCAGCAAGCCCTGAAGACGGTGGCGCTCCAGGTCCTGCCGAAGCACATGGTGGACGCCAACACCAAGTGGTTCCTGAACCCGACCGGCCGCTTTGTGGAAGGTGGGCCGAAGGCCGACGCCGGCCTCACCGGCCGCAAGATCATCGTCGACACCTACGGCGGCATGGGCCGCCACGGTGGTGGCGCCTTCTCAGGCAAGGACCCGAGCAAGGTCGACCGTTCGGCTGCCTACGCGTCCCGTTGGGTAGCCAAGAACGTTGTGGCCGCCGGCTACGCGGACCGCTGTGAAGTGCAGGTTGCCTACGCCATCGGCGTGGCGCAGCCGGTCAGTATCCGCTGCGACCTGTTCGGCACGGGCAAGGTGAGTGAGGACAAACTCACGGCTGCCATTCGCGAAGTCTTCGACCTGCGTCCGGCTGCGATCGTCCGGGACCTCGAGTTGAAGCGTCCGGTGTTCCGCCGCACGGCGTCGTACGGGCACTTCGGCCGGCCGGAGTTCGCCTGGGAGCGGACAAACCGCGTCGACCAGTTGCGCGCGAAACTCGGCGGCGCGGTCGTGGCCCTTGTGGTGCCGGATTCCGGAGCCTGACGGACCTGGCTCCAGGCGTCATGGGTGGCACCCCCGCATGCCGGCGGCGCTGGAGATTCCTTGGCCGCAGTTGGTTTCGCAGCCGCCGCTCGCGACTATAGGGAATGGCCGGGTCCAACCGGATTCCGGTTGCAAGAGGTTGCGATGCAAGAGGACACGTTGGAAGTGACGTTCTGTGACCTGTGTGGCGCTTCGGTGCCCATTGCCGATCTCTCGAGCCGGGCTGCGGTGCAGCACCTGGGCAAGACGGTGGGGGCCTGCTGCATGATGGCACTGCGCGCAGCGGCGGGAGGGGTCCACGCGGCTGCTGCCGTCGATGGTGCCCGCGCTGACGTTACCCCCGGACCACTGCTCCCGGTTGCGATCGTGCTCCTCGCCGCCATGGCTGCGGCGACCATCTTCCTCGACCAGAAGATCACGGGCGCCGACGCCCAATGGCGCACGAACCACGACCAGATCCTGGCGGCGCAACGTTCCGACAGCGATGTCCTGCGAGCGCTCGGCAGCGCGATGGATGGCGTCGCGCGCAAGGCCGACCTCGATGGCCTCGCGGCGAAGTTGACCCAGGTCGATGGTGCGCTGCATCAGGCTGACGAACAGCTCCGACAGCAATCGGACCAGGCCCAAAAGGACCTCGCAACGATGCGGCAGGACGTTCGTGGTGTCGCGGCGGCCACCATCGACTATCGGCCGTTGTTCGAGGATCTGCGTCAGCAGCAGCAGCGACTCGCCGAACTCGTAGCGGCAATCGAGAAGGGTGCTGTGTCCGTGGCGGTGACGCCCAAGCGCGAGCCGGTGGCGTCGCCTACTCCGGGTGTCGATGGGCCGGACATGCCGGCATTGCCGGCCGCCTTGGCCGACCAGGTCAAGAAGCTGCAGTCCACCGACCCTGCCGTGCGCTTCGAGGCGGTCGACGAACTGCTGCGCAGCAAGAGCGCGCAGGTCCTGCCGCATCTGTTGCCGTCGGCGCGCGACCCCGATTCCTTCGTGCGGCGCCTCACCGTCGAAGGGTTGCGCGACTTCAAGCGACCCGAAGTGGTAGACGCCTTGCTGGTCGCCATGGCCGACAGCGACGACAGTGTGCGCGACACGGCGTGGCGTTCGCTGAAGGAAGTGAGCGGGCAGAAGTTCCCCTTCGAAACGGCGGCGACCAAGGACGCCCGGGCGCGAGCCGTGCAGCGTTGGCAGGAGTGGTGGGACAAGAACAAGGCAACCTTCGGCGCTTGAGCCGCACACATGTCCTTCGCTTCGGCTGGCCGCGTTCGTCGT
>JAYUCN010000152.1:0-2424 GCA_043740335.1 Planctomycetota bacterium | reverse complement strand
AGCAGCCGCTCGGCGCGCGCGCCGACCTTCGTGTTGGCAGAGGCCTTGATGATGGCCTGCAGCGCCTTCGGGGCGCTGTCGCCCTTCTTGTCGCGCAGCGACTTCACGACCTTCTCGAGCTTGCGCTCGACGGCGAGCTCGCCCTTGCCGGCTTCGCTGTCGAACTCGGCCACGAGCGGAGTCACTTCGCTGACCCATTCGGCCTTCGTGCCGACGCTCTTCAGCAGGCTCTTGGCCGCCGCTTGCGCGTCGAGCCAGCGTCCCTGCCCCTGGAGCGCCGTGATCGCTTTCTTGCCGGACGCGTAGCGCTGGTCGATCTCGCCCTGCAGCTTCGTGCGTTCGTCACCTTCGGGCATCGCCGCGACGAGTGCGGTGGCACCGACGAGATCACCCTTGCCGTAGAGCGAGGCGCGCACCTTGCGCGCCTCCGCTGTGTTGCCCCAGCCCTTCTTGACCTTGGCCAACTCGGCGTCGATGAGTTCCTCGATCTTCTTGGCGTCGCCCAGCGGGTTGCCCGCCCACAGCAAGGTCCCATCGACGCCGATGACGGCAGCGTGCGGAATGCCCTTCGACTCCGGAATCGGCACCGGGACATTGGTGCTCGCGAAGCAGTTGTTGTCGGGGAAGGTCTTCCAGAGGAAGGCCTCGAGCGTCGCTTCATCCGCTCCTTGCGCCTCGACGAGGATCGAGACGAGGCCCTTGCTGGAGAGTTCGTGGTCGTGCTTGATGGCGCTCGGCACGGAGCTGCCAACACACGGGCCTCAATGCGTGCCCCAGATGTCGATCATGATGGGCTGACCGAAGAACTCGGAGAGGTTCTGCCGGCCGTCGCCATTGAGGAACTGCGGGAAGGTGGTTTCGGGAATCTTCTCGCCGACACTGGCGCGCTGCTGCGCTGCCATCGGCAGGGTGAGCAGCAAGGGAGCGAACAGGAACGGAATCTTCATGACCAAATCCGGGTGCTTGAGGAGGGCGGCAGTCTACTGAGGTCGGATCGAAGTTGGCTGTCCCAGTCGTGCAACGAGGCAGCGACACGCGCAAGCGGTCTCGGCAGAGACGGGCCGCAGGCGCCCGATGGCAAGGGACGCAGGCTCGCGGGCAAGGCTCCGGGCTGCTCGTCGGTCCTTCCAGTCATCGGGTGGAGGTGCCGATAGCCGCGGCGGAGGTTGCTCCATGCAAGCTGTTGACCATGTCCTCACGGCCGATGCGCACGTCCACCGGCTCTACGCCGAACATGCAGGTCTGCCCGTCGGGGTCGTGACCCAGTGTGTGCAGCACGCCACAGCACTGGGCCTGGCCGTCTGGCACGACGGCACGGGCACTTCGTGGCAGGAGAAGTCGAGACTCTTCTACGAACAGCACGAGGAGTCCCTGTTCGACCTGCTGCACCACAGCACGAACCGGTCGGATCGCCGTGCTTGCTACATCAAGGACCATCTGTGGTCGTGGCTGTCCGAGGCTGGCAGTGCCGTGCTCGACTTCGGCGGCGGACTGGGCCTCACGTCGTCGCTGTTGCACGAACTCGGCAAGCAGGTCACCTACTGCGAAGTCGATGGACCGGCTGCCCGGTTCGCCGAGTGGTACTTCGAGCGCAACGGCCAGGGTGACATCGAGGTCGTGTGCACGCCGTCGTCGGTCGCCGTGCTGCCGGCGCACCGCGGTTGGGACCTCGTGCTCGCCGAGTCGGTGCTCGAGTGCGTGCCGGATCCCGTGGCCACGGTCGAACGACTGGCGCAGGCGGTGCGTTCCGGTGGCCTCCTCCACCTCTCGATCGATCGGCACGATCCATCTTCGGTGTGCCCGATGCGGCGGCCGGTCGCGCTCGCCGACCTGCTGGCCCACTCCCCGACCCTGCGCGCCATGGACCACGTGCTGGACGCCAGCGATGGTCGCAGCGTCTTCCGCGCGCGCTGACGGTCAGGTCGCCTGCTCGCTCCACAGCCGGGCGCCGCCACAGAGGCCGGCCTGGTTGTCGACGATCGTCACGTCGGGCGGCAGTTTGCAATCGAGCTTCTTGCTGTTGCCACCGCCGACGAACAGATGGTCGAAGTGCGTCAGCGTGCGCAGGTTCTCGATCGCCAGCAGCACGCGCTTCTGCCACTTCTCATTGCCGACACGCTTCCTCGCCACGTTGCCGAGCTGCTCGTCGTAGGTCTCGCCCTTGCGGAACGGCTGGTGCGAGATCTCGAGGTGCGGACAGACGCGCCCGTTCTCGTAGAGACCGGTGCCGAAACCAGTGCCGAGCGTGATGACCATCTCGACGCCGCGCCCGCGGATGACGGCGAGCCCCTGCACGTCGGCGTCGTTGGCGACGCGCACGGGTTTGCCCAACGCCTGCTGCATCGCGGTGGCGAGGGCGTAGCCACCCCACGCCTCGTGACCGAGGTTGGGCGCCGTGCGCACGATGCCTTCGCGCACCATGCC
>JAYUCN010000151.1:0-5947 GCA_043740335.1 Planctomycetota bacterium | reverse complement strand
GAAGTGCTTGCCGAGCGTCCATGCATAGGTGGCCTGGCACGTCCACTCCATCGGCGCCTCGCCGGGCGCCATCGACGCCGTGCCCTTGCCGGTGTAGTTGCCGATCAAGCGTTCGAAGCGCTTGAGCTCGGGGGCCGGTCCCTGCATCTGCGGGTCCTGGGCGCTGGCAAACGGAACGAGCAACAACAGACTGGCGATCGCAACGAGTTTCATGGGGCTCCTCGGAAGGGGGAAGGCGGCGATGATACTGCGGCGGCGCGTGGCGACCCACGTCCTGGCCGCTTGCGCCGCAAGCACCCCGGCGTGGCTCAGCCGCCGGTCTTCTGCGTTGCGAGTTGCTGGAAACGCGGCTCGTCGCGCAGCGGGGCGAACAGCGGGTCGTCGAGGTCGAACCGGCCATTGCGGGCCTTGGTTTCGACGAGCAGTTCGAGGGCCTCGGCACGCAGGGTGGCCGCTCTGGCCGGCTCGGCGGCGGTCGCGCAACGCAACAGGCCGCGGGCTGCACCGACCGACAGCAGTGGGCCACCCGACATCTGGCCGAGTGCGCGCGCCACGGGTTCGAGGGCGGCGAGGTCACCCAGTTCGTGCAGGCAGATGGCGAGCGTGCGCCGGTGATTGCCGAGGAACTCCAGCGCTTGCGCATCCTTCGCATTCCGCGTCAGCACGGCGAGCTGGTCGCGGCAGGCCCCTTCGAGCAGCGGCCGGACCGCGCTCCACTCCTTCCGCTTCACGTAGATCAGGGCGAGGTTGTTCGCGACGGCGCCGCGGGCTCTGTGTGCGTTCGGTTCGTCGGGATAGTCGTACAAGAACTTGTCGAAGGCCTGCAGCGCCTGCTGGAACGCGTCGACCGCTTCCGGACGACCCATCGAGTCGAGGATCCCGGCCTGTTCTTGACGCGCAAGGGCCTCGATCTGGCGCGGGACCGGCCAACCGCGTTGGGGAACGTCGGCAGAGGTCGCGATCCGGATGGCCGCCTCGGCGAGCTGCAGCGCCTCGTCGAGCTGCTTCTGCTGTCTCAGCAACTTGCACAGGTTGATCTTGGCCCGCGCCAGGGAAAGCCGGTCGCTCGATTGCTCGTTCGCCGCCAGAGAGTCGCGCAGGGCGAGCTCCCTGGCCGGGGTATCGCCGCGTTGCTCCGCCAGCTGGGCGAAGTAGTAGTGCAGGTTGCCGATCTGGCCTTGCGCGCGCTCACGCAGTTCCGGCATGGCCACGAGCACTTGCAGATCGGCCATGCTGGCCTTGGCGATTGCTTCGGCGTCGCCGTTGTGGCCAGTGTCGAGCAGGATGCCGGCGAGCAGTCGTCGCGCGACGGCGCGCGCCAGGCGGGGTTCTGGTGCCAAGGCTCCATCGCCGAACATGCCATTGGCGCGTTGGGCCGCCGCGGTTGCCTCGTCGAACCGGCCGCGCGCAATTTCGACCTCGGCCAGCCTCAGCAGAGCGCGGCTCTCGAGTTGATGGACGCGTTCCGCCTGGGCCGCGTCGCCCGCAAGTTCGTCGAACAGGTCGATCGCGCCGCGCAGCATCTCGGCGGCGACGTCCTGGGCCGCGGGCACGTGCCGCATGCGGTCGCTGGCGACCGCCGCCAGCAGTTTTTCGACGGCATCGACGCTGACCTTGACGCTCGCGTCCGCACGCTGCACCTGGGCCGTCAACGTCTTGTTTGCTTCGTGTTGCTGCCACAGCAGCACGGTCGGCAACACGACGACGAACACGGCGAGCGCTGCCGTCGCGGTAGCCAGCACACGATGCCGCTGGGCGAAGCGCTGGAGGCCCACGCGCATGGGCAGGCGGCGCGCCAGGATCGGCTTGCCGTCGAGCACGGCCTGCAGGTCGTCGGCGAAGGCGTTGGCACTCCTGTAGCGATGCATGCGGTCGACATCCATGGCGGTGTCGAGCACGAGCCGCAGTTCGGTCGGGATCGCCGCGTGCTGGCGCAAGTCCTGGCGCGTGCCGGCGAGGATCTGATTGCGAAGTGCTTCCTGGTCAGTGACGACGAACGGCGGGTGCAGCGCGAGCAGGCAGTGCAAGGTCGCGGCGAGACCGTAGACGTCGGTGCGTTCGTCGGCTGCCTCGCCACGCACCTGCTCGGGTGCCATGTAGGCGGGCGAACCGGCGGCCGAGCCCGTGCGCGTGAGCTTGGCGTCACCGCGCGCCTGCGCGAGGCCGAAGTCGAGCACGATGGCCCGACCATCCGCGGTCAGCATGAGGTTGGATGGCTTCAAGTCGCGATGCAGGATGCCGCGCGTGTGGGCGTGGTGGATGCCGAGCGCCGCCTTGCGCACGAGGCGCACGACGGCCTGCCACCAGGTCCCGGCGAAGGTGCCTTCGGTGTCGGACGCGCCTGGTTCCATGGCATCCACGAGCACGGCGCGCAAGTCGGCCCCGGTGAGGTCGCCGGGCTGCCGAGCAGACAGCGCCTTGACCACGGCCTCGGCGCTGCGACCGCGGATGCGCGGCATCGCGTAGTAGGGAATGCCATCGGCGCTGCCGGTGGCGAGGATCGGCACGATCGCGGGGTGCTCGAGCCTCGCTACCGCGTCGATCTCGCGGCGGAAGCGTTCGCGCGCGCCATCGAAGAACAGCAGCTCGGGGCGGACCACTTTGAGCGCCACTTCGCGGCCCAGCGAGGTCTGCTCGGCGAGGTAGACGACGCCCATGCCACCGGCACCGAGTTGCTCTCGGATGCGGAACTCGCCGAGCTGCGCTGGCACGTCCGCAGCGGGCGCCTGCAACAAGTCGATCTGGCCCAGGTCCGCGAGGGCCTCGCGCAGGCGCGGGGCCTGGCTCGGACGGTCGGCCAGGAATTGCTGGAGGGCGCCGTCGCCCCCGGTCTCGAGCGCGTCCAAGGCGCTGGCGAGCATGTCTTCGAGGGAGTCCGGCTCCAAGGAGTTGTTGTCGACCTGGTTGTTGCTGGCTTCGTTCAAGGGGCGCCGATCGGCGATACTGTCCGTGCCGACCATGAGCGAGTCCAGCCTCCCCCTTGTCACACAGGCGATGAGCCAGAATCCGGCAGCGATCGAAGCGCTGTTGGTGCGGCACCTGCCCGGGCTGCAAGGCTGGTTGCGCCTGCGCATGGGCGCCCAGCTGCGCGCGCGCGAGACGCCGGAGGATCTCGTGCAGTCCGTGGCGCGCGAAGTGCTGGCCGACCTCGGCGGCTTTCAGTGGCGCGGCGAGGCCGCGTTCCGCCACTGGCTCTACGTGAAGGCGCAGCACAAGCTCGTCGACAAGGCGCGCTTCGTCGGGGCGGAGCGACGTTCGCCCGCGCGCGAACGCGACCTGGCTTCGCAACCGAGCGATGGTTTGCCGGCGGGTTACGCCAACCTGTGCACGCCGAGCCGCGATGTGCAGAGTCAGGACGAAGTGCGCCGCATCGAGCAGGCGTTCGCGGAGCTGCCGGCGGACTACCAGGAAGCGATCAGTCTTCAGCGTCTGTGCGGCATGGACTACGCCGAGATCGCGGTGCGCATGCAGCGCAGCGAAGGGGCCGTGCGCAACCTCGTGCACCGTGGCTTGTCGCGCCTCGCGCTTCGCCTCGGCGAACTGCGGCGAGCCGAGTCGAAACCCGGGTGATTGCCTATCGCCCAGGGCCTGAACCCCGAGGTCTCCTTCGCGGTCCATCGGGTTGATCGCCGACTGGAATGCCGCAGACTCACTACTTCCCTGGCGTGGGTCTGCCAGAATCCCTGCATGAGCCGACCGCTGCAGTTGGAGTTCCTGGTCTCGGCTCTCGACGTCGGGCAACTCCCCGCCACGCGCGCCGAGATCGCTTTCGTGGGGCGTTCGAACGTCGGCAAGTCGTCGCTGCTCAATGCGATTGCCGGGCGCAAGAAGCTGGCGCTCGTCTCCAACACGCCCGGTCGCACGCGGGTGCTCAACTGCTTCGGTATCCAGCAGCCTCGCGGCACCGTCATGGATTGCCCCGGCTATGGCTACGCCAAGGTGTCGAAGTCCGTCCGCGCGACGTGGCAACCGATGATTGAGCAGTACCTGCTCGAGCGTGAGCACCTCGCGATGGTGCTGCTCCTCGTCGATGGCAAGATCGGACCGACCGCCTCGGACCTCGAGATGCTCGCCTGGCTCCGTGCGCACACCGTGCCGCACACGGTGATCGCCACCAAGCACGACAAGGTCAAGTCGTCGCATCGCCAAAGGCGCGAACGGGAAGTCGCGACGGCTTGCGTACTCGAGCCGTCCGCGGTCGTGTGGGTCAGCGCGCACAAGGACACCGGGATTTCGCGACTGCGCGAGCTCGTCCGGCAGTGGTTGGCGTGAAGGGCCGCCGCTCGAGCGGCCTCGACCCACGGTCTCATCTCCTCCCAACCTTCTCTTTGGCGGCGCCGGCCCGATCGGGTAACACACGCGGACCATGGCCAACCCCCGCGTCTTCTTCGACATCACCATCGGCGCAAAGCCCGCCGGTCGCATCGTCTTCGAACTGTTCGCCGACGTCGTGCCCAAGACCGCCGAGAACTTCCGCGCTCTGTGCACGGGCGAGAAGGGCATGGGCAAGCAGGGCAAGGCGCTGCACTACAAGGCCTCGCGCTTCCACCGCATCATCCAGGAGTTCATGTGCCAGGGCGGTGACTTCACGCGTGGCAACGGCACGGGCGGTGAATCGATCTACGGCGAGAAGTTCGCGGACGAGAACTTCCAGCACAAGCACACGACGCCGGGCCTCTTGTCGATGGCCAACGCGGGCCCCGGCACCAACGGTTCGCAGTTCTTCATCACGACGGTCGCGACGCCGCACCTGGACGGCAAGCACGTCGTGTTCGGCAAGGTCGTCGAGGGCATGAAGGTAGTCACCGCGATGGAAGCGGCGGGCTCGCGCTCGGGCTCGACGTCCGCCGACGTGGTGATCGCCGATTGCGGCGAAGTGAAGGCGAAGAAGTAGAGCGCGGCCGGGCGCCGCACGACCGGACTCAGTGTGGCAGAGCCTTGTCCGGTCGGATGCCGGCGAGGAACTTGGCGCATGGGATGCACAGCACACCTTGCTTGCGCCGCCGACTTCGATGCCTGGAGAAAACGCGGCTGATCCGTGATTTCGGCTTCCGAATTCACGGAAGCGCCGAAAGAAAGGAATGAGTGCCAGGCCGAGATCTCGCGGTCAGCCTACTTGCGCCCAGGCACCGGCTCGACGAGCGGCAGCAGGCTGAGCCCGCTCTGCTCGACCGCCGTGCGGAGCGTCGCGAGCGGCCCGGTCACGAACGGCTCGATCCCAGTCGTGATCTCTGGCGGCGCCATCGGCGTGCGGGCCATGACCCGTTGCGGTTCCAGTCCAGTCGCTGTCACCGCGGCGCCTCCGTGTGCCCGACGAGATGGGCGATGCGCCAGACGCCATCGCCGCCACGGTGCCATGCTGCGAGGTAGTGGAATCCCACGGTTCGCGTCGGTGCCCCGGCAGGCGTGACGTCACCCAGGACGGTACCGAGCTCGTAGGTGATGGCGCCGTCGGCGTGCAGTGCTTCGCAGAAGTGGAAACCTCGCCGACGTCGGCCTCGTGCATGCCGCGTGCCTCCATGGCCTCGACCGCGGGCTTGCCGCGCAGTTCCGGTTGTCCGGCGACTGCGTAGAGAACATCGTCAGCATAGATCGCCGTCACACCCTGCAGGTCCTTCCGTTGCGCCGCCGCGATGTGTTCGCTCCAGGCCGCGTTGATGGCGGTTTCGACTTCGTACACGCCGTCGCCGGACCGGTTGAGTACGAACGTGAAGCAGCAACTGCTGAACGTGCTGCAGAGAACGAGGACAGCCGCGCGGCGCATGGCATTCATGTCATCGAGTCTACTTGCGCCCTGGCACTGGTTCGACCTGCGGCAGCAGGCTGAGCCCGCTCTGTTCGACCGCGCTGCGGAACGTCGCGAGCGGTCCGGTCACGAACGTGTCGACTGCGGTCGTGATCTCGGTCACCTTCGGCGCCGCGCGCACCATGCCTTGCAGCTCGGTGG
>JAYUCN010000150.1:0-2431 GCA_043740335.1 Planctomycetota bacterium | reverse complement strand
GTCACCTTGGCCAACCCCGTGGAGCAGGTGGCGTGGCCGACCTGCGACACCCTGTTGCGGCAGCACGGCCTGGTGCTGCCCACCGAGGCGCAGTGGGAGTACGGGTGCCGGGCGGGGACGACAACGCCATGGGTGTGCGAGCTTGTAGAACTGCAACAGTACGCGAACGTCGCGGACACTACCGTGAAGCGCGCACAGTTGACATGGACCTGCGAACAGTGGAGCGATGGGTACTTGATGCACGCTCCAGTCGGCTCATTCCTGCCGAACAGGTTCGGACTGTTCGACATGCACGGCAATGTGAATGAATGGTGCCTCGACGAGTTCGGCAGTTACGCGGTGTCGGAGGGGGAACGAGCGGTCGACGGGCTGAGGGAGCAGAGCGATGGTTCCTCGGACCACGCGCTCCGTGGCGGCAGTTTCCGGAACACTGCCGCGGACGCGCGGTCCGCGGTCCGCGACATGCACGCGCCGTCATTCCGCGGTGCATATCTGGGCTTGCGCGCCGCCAGATCTCTACGACCGTAGCGCACAAGGCCGCATGGTGCGTAGCGGCCGCGCGAAGCTGCGTTCGAGCAGATGCAATCCAAGGCCATGTCGAAACCCTGGAAGCCTTGCATTTCCTGGGCTTGCTGGCAGCGGCAATTTTATACGAGCCGTTCAAGCCGCATCCCGAGCCGCGGTCCCCGAGAGAGGGCGGCCGAACCGCTCGCGACGCCGGAGCCGCAGGGTGGAACAGTGCTTGTGCCGGATCCCGAGCCCCGGCGTCGCCCGTTCGCGCATCACCGTCGGGGCCGCCGCGATCACGGACACGGTGTTCGATGTCGAACTGCTGGCGACCAGGCACCGACTGTTCGTGGTCCCCGAGCACAAGAGCTATGTCGACGCCGAAACACCAGGCCAGATGGTCGCCTACTGTGTCCACCTCGCCCTCAGCACGCGCACCGATGGCGAACCGCCAGCCCTGGTCGTGCCGATCCTGCTGTGCCACGGCAAGACCGCGTGGCCGGACACCCAACCACCGCACCCCCACCTCGAAGGGTTCGACCCCGAGGCTGCCGCGGTGCTCGCGGCGCTGCAAGCGGGCGTGCGTCTCCTGATCGACGACCTGAAGCGCTGCACCGAGCCCGAGCTGCGCCGCGCCGGACTGACGGCACTTGCCCAGCTCACGCACCTGTGCCTTCGCTTCCTGCGCGAATGGACCCCGACTGAAGCCCTCGCTGGGATCGATCGCTGGGCCGACCTGTTGCGCGCCGTCGATCGCGACGAGGGACCACCAATGGGACAGGACGCCGTCGACAAAATCGGGTGGTATTGTCTGCACGTGACCCAGATCCCCGCCGAGGAACTGCACGTGACCTTCCAACGCATCCTGCAACGACCCGAGGAGACCATCATGAGCACTGCCGAGAAGCTGAAATGCGAAGGGCGCGCCGGACTGTTGCTGCGCCAACTGACCAAGCGCTTCGGTCCCTTGCCGGCGGAGACCGTCGCTCGCATCAACGCTGCTGCGCTCGAAGACCTCGACCGCTGGGGCGAACGCGTGCTCGACAGAAAGACCTTGGCCGAGGTGTTCGCTGCCGCCTGATCGCTCGCAGACGGGGGCAGTTCTCGCGTAGCGACGCGTCGACCCGCACCGCCGACACCGCACGCTTGCACCACCCGCCCCCTGCCGGCATCGTGCGCCCATGCAGGCGTGGCGCATCGACGTCCTCGTTCGACAGGAGCAGCAGGATCCCGCCGGCGCGTCGGCGCTGCGGGCCCTGCGCACTGCGGGCCTCGACGGCGTGCAGGACGTACGGAGTCGGCGCGGCTACCTGCTCGCCGCGGAACTCGGGGAAGCGCAGGTCCGCGAGTTCGCGCGCGCGGTGCTCTGCGATCCGGTCGTCGACGAATTCGTCGTGCACGCGCCCGGCGCCGCCACCCCGGTGCTCGCGCGCGACACCCACACGGTGACGATCGTGCCGAAGCCCGGCGTCACCGACCCCGTCGCCCATTCGGTGCAGAAGGCGCTCGCCGACATGAACCTGCCCGCGGTCGCCACGGGCACCTACCGCGTCTACGACGTGCGCGGCACCGTCGACGCCCAACGCTTGCTGCAGGCCGCGCGCAAAGCACTCGCCAACGACGTCGTGCAGGAACTGCTGCTCGACGCGCTGCCGGCGGGCCTGCCCGGGGCGTCGGCGAAACCCGACCTCGCTGTCCATGCGATCCCGCTCGCCCATCTCGACCGCGCGGGACTCGAACGGTTGTCGAAGGACGGCGGCTTGGCACTCGACGCCACGGAGATGACCGTCATCCAGCAACACTTCCAGTCCCTCGGTCGGGCTCCTTCGCGCATGGAACTCGAGACGCTCGCGCAGACCTGGAGCGAACACTGCAAGCACAAGACCCTGACCGGCAACGTGCGGTTCGAAGGGCGCACGATCGA
>JAYUCN010000149.1:0-2433 GCA_043740335.1 Planctomycetota bacterium | reverse complement strand
GTGCTCGAGAAGATCGGCGCGGGCACCGTGTCCGCAGTCCGCGCGGCCCTCGGCCACCAGCAACTCTACGTGCGCATGCATGCGCGCCGGCTGCTCGGTCGACTGCCGGCGCCGGCCGATCGCCAGGCCCTGTTGCAGGAAGTGTTGCCGGGGCTCGCCATGCCGAATGCTCTCGATCGCTCGACGACCTGCGAACTGCTCGGCCGCATCGGCGCGCTCGAGGCCGGCCCGGCGTTGCAGCAGCAGCTCGCCGACGGCGATCCTGATGTGGTCATTGCCGCCGCCGCGGCGATGGCGGCGCTGGGCGTTCGCGACGCGGTGCCGGCAATGGTGCAGGCATTGAACCGCGCGAACTACGACGAGACCCGCATCGACCTCGCCTATTCGCTGACCCTGCTCGGTTCCATCGAGGGCGTGCCGGAGCTTCTGCATCACCTCGACCACAAGGACGACCTGATCCGCGCCGCGTGCTTCGAGAAGATGTTCGCCGTCACCGGCCAGCACTTCGGCTTCGAGCCGATGGCACCATCGGAGGAACGGCTGGCGGCGATCGCCCGGTTGCAGGCATGGTGGGCCAAGGACGGCAGTGCGCAGGTGCTGCGTGTGCCCTACGTGCCCGAACCGCGCGTCGACGACGAAGCCTTCCTGCTTATCACTGCGATGGGCGGCGGCGATGTGACGGTGCCGGCCGTCGAGGACGACAGCAAGGCCATCGACCAGCTCGTCGGCATGGGCCAGGATGCGATCCCGGCGCTCATCAAGGGCTTGAAGTTCCCTCCCGGCTTCGCCGCCAAGCGCGCGTCGCTGCTCACGGCGATCGGCCGCATCGGCAGCCAACGCATGGCGCCGTTCGTCGTGCAAGCACTGCGCGATCCCGTACTCGGCGTCGCCGCCTACGCGGCGCAGGCATTGGCGACCTGCGGCGACCACGACTGCCTGCCGGCCCTGGTCCGCTTCCAGGCTCGGGTGCGGTCGGTCGCGGCCGCGGGCCAGCTGCCCGCCAGCATCAAGAACCCCGATTCCGTGCTCGTGCTCGCGGCGCGCAGCCGTCTGCTGCTCGGCGACGAGACCGCCAAGGTCGACCTCGTTGGCCTGTTGCTGAGTGACGATGCCAGCACCCGCGCCACCGCGATCGGCACGCTGCAGCAGAAGTATGGTGGTGCCCGCGGCTACGCTCCGGACGCAGGGCCGGACGAACGAAGAAAGGCCGTCGCTCGCTGGAGCGAGTAGAGGTCTTCCGGCGGACCGGGGGAACTGGGAGGCCAGGTTTGTGCGCAGCCATGGCAACGGCATCTTGGCCCGGCTTGATCGAGGTAGCGGTGGACAGGGTTTTCCGCAACCAATGTGTGCCTGCCTTGACGTAGGGTTGGCGGCGGCGACTTTGAGCAAGGGTCGTCGCATCCCCAAGTGAATTGCCGTGGTGGGGCTTGGACCATCAGGTGACGTCAAAGGCGAATCTGGCGTGCCTGCGTGATCGCGAGCCCGGTTCTTGAACCGCCTGACCACACGGTTGTTCGCGCCAGCCGAGCCGGGTCCTGGGTTGCGCAACTGCGCCCGGGCACGGCTCGGCGCTTGTACATGGGGCGCAAGATCGCCCGTTGGTCGACGCGCGCGAGCCATGGAGGTGAGTGCCGTCCCGACGCGCCCAAACGACTCCGAAGTGGCAGGCTCGAGACGTCCCGAGAGCCCCACTCACTTCCGCTTCTTGGCCATGCGGGCGAGTTCGTCCTCCCTCGGCGACTCCGACACGGTCGAAAACGGCATTCCGTTGCAGTTCTCGTTGCAGCTGCTCGGTGCCCCCAACTGCTCGCTGCTCAGTTCCTTGACCGCGACCATCGTCAGCGGCGTCGACGTCACCGGCCAGGCGGTGGTGACCGTGTCGATCCCTGTGAATCCGACGCTGGTGGGGTTCCGGTTCTTCGACCAGTGGTTCTGCTTCGACGCCGCCGCGAACGCGCTCGGCTTCACGGTCAGCAATGGCGGTGCGGCGACGGTCGGTGCGTGAGTGCGTGAAGGACGCGTGGTCTAGCGAAGGCGAGGTTCCTGTGGTTCGGCGCGGTGGGCGCCTCGGACGTGCCGGGCTCCGGCGCCGCTGTTGAGGGCACACGCAGCGCTTGATCTCGGAGCGGTCGTCGCTAAGGTTGCCCGCCCGAACGGGCCGAAATCCGTTTTCGCGATCCTCGATAGCTCAGTTGGTAGAGCAGGTGACTGTTAATCACCGGGTCGTAGGTTCAAGTCCTACTCGAGGAGCCATCGCCGCTGGAAGTAGCGGACGCACCCGCCCCGTGGTTAGTAGCCGCGGGGCGGTGGCGTTACTGGGGTGGCGTGCGAGCGCGATGGGTGGCGGGGCGTGGGGCAGCGGAATTCGGCGGGCGAGTTCGCGAGAGCGTGGGCACTGGGTCCCCCGGTCGAAAAGGCGGGGGTCTGACCGGT
>JAYUCN010000148.1:0-5964 GCA_043740335.1 Planctomycetota bacterium | reverse complement strand
TCTGCAAGCGCGACCTGCGCAGCTGGTTCGGCAACCCCGCGAACTACGTCTTCATCCTGCTGTTCGCTGCGGTGTCCTGCTGGACGCTGATGTGGTCGTCGGCGTTCTTCATGAACAACCTCGCCAACCTCGATACCTGGAACCTGCTCTTCCCCGCCATTGCGACGGTGTTCGTCGCCGTCGCAACGATGGGCATGTGGGCCAGCGAACGCAGCCACGGTACCCAGGAGTTGCTGTTCACGCTACCGGCGACGGAGTTCGACCTGCAGCTGGGCAAGTTCCTTGCCTACGTGTGCGTCTACTCGGCCTCACTCGCGTTCACGCTCGTGTTGCCGCTTGCATTGAGCTGGCTCGGCAACCCGGACTGGGGGCAGCTGTTCGCGAACTACGTCGGCTTCTGGCTGTTGGGTGTGATGCTGGTCAGTGTGTCGATGATCGGTTCGCAGCTCACGCAGACGGCGACCGTGGCCTTCATCTTGTCGCTCTTGTTCTGCGCGATCGTGCTCCTGCTCGGTTGGGCCATGAGCTGGCTCGGCTTCCAGAGCTGGAACACGAACGGCCCGCTCGGCCAGTTCGCCGAGTTCGCGCGCGGCATGCTGCCGGTCTCGGGTGTGCTGCTGTTCACAGGCCTCACGATCGCGTTCTTCTACCTGAGCCTCGCGCTGCTGGCGCGGCGCCACTGGCGCGACGGCATGCAGGGTGTGCACAGCGCGGTGCGGTTCGGCGGCCTCGCGGTGGGGGCACTGGCCCTCACGGTCATCGGCGTGCAAAAGCTGCCGCGCATCGATGCCACGTTCGAGGGCATCCACTCGCTCGGTGACGAGAGCAGGAAGCTGCTGGCCGGCCTTGACCAGAACAAGACCGTCACCATCAAGGCCTACGTCAGCGAAGATGTGCCCGAGCAATTCGTGCAGCAGCGCCGCCTGCTGCTGAACCTCGTCGACCAGTTCGACGCGATCGGCGGCAACGCGGTCGAGAAGAGCATCGTGATGCCGCTGCCCTATTCGCCCGAGGCACGCGACGCGGAGAACAACTACGGCATCAAGCCGCAGATGGTGACGACGCCGTTGGCCGGTGGCGGTTTTGCCGAGACGCAGATGTTCCTCGGCTTCGTCGTGCAGTGCGGCACCGAAGAGGTCGTGACGCCGTTCCTCGAGCCGGCCGTGCCGCTCGAGTACGAACTCACGCGCAGCATCCGCGTCGTCGCCAACGCCGGCCGCAAGAAGGTCGGCATCCTGAAGACCGACGTCGAGTTCGTCGGCGGCATGGACTTCCAGACCTTCCGGCAGAAGCCGCGCTGGCAGATCGCCGACGAGTTGCAGCAGCAGTACAAGATCGAGAACGTCGACGCCGAGAAGGACTACCCGGAGGGCCTCGACTGCCTGCTGGTGCCGCAGCCGAGCTCGCTCGAACAGGCGCAGATGGACCGGCTGCAGGCCTGGATCCTCGCCGGCAACCCGACGCTGATGCTCGAGGACCCCGCTCCGCTCGACGCGTGGGGCACCGCGGCCGACGACCAGAAGGGCGGCATGCAAGCGCGCATGATGGGCGGCGGCGGTCCGCCGAAGGGCAACTTCAACGGTCTGCTCGCCGCGATCTCCCTGCAGGTGCCGATGGGGGAGGTGGCCTGGGACATGTCGAGCCGCTCGTTCCCCGGCGGCCGCCTGCCCGAGGAGTTCCTGTTCTTGAAGGGCCACGGGGTTGCCGACGACAGTCCGATCACCAAGGGCCTGCAGAACGTGGTCCTGCTGATGGCGGGCTGCATCGTGCCGCAGAAGAAGGAGGGCTTCACCGTGTCGACCCTGCTGCGCTCGCCGGATCCCTCCGTGTCGCGCGGCATGAACGGCATCGTCCGCAAGTCGGAACTGTTCCAGATGGACTTCTTCGGCGGCGGGCCGCAGATCAACCCGTACCGGCAGCGGGAGCGGCGCAACGACGACCTCGTGGTCGCGGCGCGGGTGACGAGCAAGCCCGCCGAGGGCAAGCAGAAGGGCGTCAACATGATCTACGTCGCCGACCTCGACCTCATCGGCAACCAGTTCTTCCAGATCCGCCGGCAGATGGCGGATCCGAACCTGCGCTTCGACAACGTCACGTTCGTGCTGAACAGCATCGACAGCCTCGTCGGTGACGAGAGTCTCATCGAGCTGCGCAAGCGCCGCCCGATCCTGCGCAAGCTGGAGCGCGTCGAGGAAGCGCAGCGGGAGTTCGAGGACAAGTGGACGCTCGTGAAGGACGACGCTGAGAAGGCGGCGAAAGGAAAGCTCGACAAGGCGCAGGCGGAACTCGACAAGGCCGTCGCCAAGATCCGCGACGACACGGGGCTCGACGAGCAGGCCAAGGAGGTCAAGATCGTCCAGGTCCAGCAGCAGGAGAACCGCAAGCTCGAGAACGAGAAGGCGAAGATCGACGAGACCAAGAAGATCCAGCTCGAGGAGGCATCGCACGATCGCGATGCCGCCAAGAAGGGCATCCACGACCGGTACCGCGTCATCACGCTGGTGCTGGCAGCACTGCCGGCCCTTCTGCTCGGCATCGTCACGCTGGTGCGCCGCAGCTCGCGTGCCGCGGCGATCGTGCCCGCGAATCGGCAAGTGACAGCTTCCCATGGTGTGCAAGGATCAGGAGGTGGCAAGTGAACGAGTTCGCCAAGTCGGGCGCCGTCGCTGGCGGCGCCATTGCGCTCGCGGTGATCGCCTCGCTGATGGGCCCCCGCGCCGTTTCGCTCGCCGGAGCCGATGACGAGGGCATGGAGTTCTTTCCCGGGTTCACCAACGGCGACGCGGTGGCCGATCTCGAGGTCGCCGAGTTCCGCGAGGCGTCGGGCGATGTCTACCCGTTCAACGTCAAGCGCGACGACAAGGGCCGCTGGACGATCCCTTCGCACGGCAACTATCCCGCCGACGCGAAGGACCGCATGGGCAAGGCCGCAGCGATGCTGATCGGCCTCAGGAAGCAGGTGGTCGTCGACGACGGCAAGGGCAAGCACGTCGAGTTCGGCGTCGTCGATCCGCTCGAGTCGGGCGTGGAAACGGCCGGTCGCGGCAAGCGCATGACGATGAAGGACAGCGCCGGCAACGTGCTCGCGGACCTCATCGTCGGCAAGGTGGTCGAGGGCAAGACGGGCGAGCACTACGTGCGCGTGCCCGACAAGAAGCGCACCTACCGCACCAAGATCGACGGCGACCTGTCGACCAAGTTCGCCGACTGGATCGAGACCGACCTGCTCAAGGCGCAGTCGTGGGACATCCAGAAGGTGACGTTCGACAACTACACGGTCGACGAGCAGAAAGGCGAAGTCGTGCCCGGCGAGAAGCATGTCGTCACCAAGGACAGTGCGAGCAAGTGGACGCTCGAAGGCATCGACGCCACGAAGGAAATCCCCAACGAGGAGAAGCTGAACGAGATCGGCACGACCCTGGGCTCGATCAAGATCGTCGGCGTGCGGCCCAAGCCCGAGGGCTTGACCGCGCGGCTCGAGCGCGCCAACGGCATCGAGGGTCAGATCCTCGCGCAGTCGCTGGCGCAGAAGGGCTTCTTCCTCGAGCGTCGCGGCGGCAAGCTCTACAGCAACGAAGGCGACCTCCTGTTCGAGACCAAGAAGGGCGTGCGCTACACGCTGCGCTTCGGCGAGCTCGTGCTCGGCGAAGGCGACGAGGTCACGTCGGGTGCCGAACCGAAGCCAGGGAAGCCAGCCAAGCCGCCGAAGGAAGGCGAGACGCCGCCCGCGAAGGCTGCGAACAACCGCTACCTCATGGTGACCGCCGAGTTCGTCGAGTCGCTGCTCAGCAAGCCCGCTGGCACGCGCTTGCCGAAGGAGCAGCTCGAGAAGCGGGCAACCGCGCGTACAGCCATCGAAGGCATCCAGCGTGCGGTCGAAGCCTGGAAGGCCAAGAACGAGAACAAGCTGCCCGAGTCGCTCGCCAAGCTCACCGAGAAGCCCGCCGAGGGCGAGGCGTTCCTCAAGGAACTCAAGAAGGACCCGTGGGACAACGACTACGTGCTGTTGCCTGCGGGCGACAGCTACGTGGTGGCCAGCTTCGGCGACGACAAGAAGGACGGCGGCGAGGGCATCGCGGCCGACGTACGCAGCGACCGCTTGCCCCTGGAAGACGAGCTCAAGAAGGCCGCCGACGAATGGACCGAGTACGACCGCAAGGTCGAAGAAGGTCGCAAGGAAGGCGAGAAGCTCACCAAGCGCTTCGGGCCCTGGTACTACGTGATCGACCAGACGCTGTTCGCCAAGCTGAAGCCGCAGCGCAAGGACCTCGTCAAGGACAAGCCCGCGACGCCGCCGGCCCCCGTTGTCCCAGGCACCGAACCCGGCAAGTAGTACCCGTTCGTCGGCCCATTCGCCGGAATGGGCCGAGCCGGTCGCACGATCGGGGCTCGGCTCGTATCCTGCCTCCCTTCAAGTTCGCCCGCCCTTCGGTCGGCCGTCGCCGGTCCGAGCAGAGCGGGCATTCCCTGTTCCCACGATAGGAGTCCATGATGTCGAGACCCGTTCTCGCCGCCCTGCTCCTGCTCTGGACGCCGGCCTTCGTGATTGCCCAAGCGGGCGACACGAAACCCGCGGCCACGCAGCAGGATCCCGAAGCGGCGTACCAGGAGCTGGCCAAGTCGCTCAACAAAGCGATGAGCGATTGGCAAGCGGAGGTGGAGAAGGCCGTCAAGAAAGCCCAGGAAGAAGGCAAGCCGACCCCTGCCATCGCGATGAACCCACCCAGCAAGGAGTTCATCTCGCGCGCCCAGGAACTCGCCGCCGACTACGCGGGCAAGGACGACGCCGTGCGCTTCCTCACGTTCATCTGCAAGAACGCGACCAACGAACGCAACGCCGTCAAGAAGGCCGTGCAGACGCTCGCGATCGATCACGCGTTGAGCCCGGTCATCGGCGCGGCTCTGCCGCACCTTGAAGCGGCGATCCGCTTCGGGGCCAAGGACGCGGTGTTCGGTCTGCTCGACGAAGTGGCCGAGAAGCACGGCGATGCGAACTGCAAGGCGCAGGCGCTGCTCGTGCGCGGCGGCATCCGCCTGAAGACCGCGGAGACCGACGACGACCGCAAGGCTGCCGAACAGGACCTGCGCAAAGTCGCTACGGTGGCGAAGGACGAGGATCTCGCCAAACAGGCGAAGGACGCGCTGTTCGAGATCGAGAACCTCCAGGTCGGTTGCAAGGCGCCGGACATCGCCGCCAAGGACACCGACGGAGTGGACTTCAAGCTCAGCGACTACCGCGGCAAGGTGGTCCTGCTCGACTTCTGGGGATTCTGGTGACCCCCTTGCCGGGAGATGATCCCGCACGAGCGGTCGCTCGTGGAGAAGTTGAAGAACAGGCCCTTCGCGCTGATCGGCGTCAACAGTGACGGCACCGACACCGAAGAGGGTCAGACGAAGTTTCGCGAACAGGCGAAGGCAGCGAGCATGACGTGGCGGAGCTTCCGCAACGAGAGCACCGAGCCGTCGATCAGCGACAGCTGGCGCGTCCAGGGCTGGCCGACTCTCTACTTCATCGATCACGAGGGCGTGATTCGTCACAAGAGCTTGGGCGAAGACAAGGAGATGGAGAAGGTGCTCGAGGAGATGATCGCTGCGGCCGAGAAGGCTGCGGCCGGCAAGAAGTGATGCCGGCCTGAGGCACCGGCGGGGCTGCGGTCCCGCCGGGCCCGCGGAGCACTACGTCGCCTGCTTCTTGCCGCCGCGGGCGACTCGCGCACACGGCAGGATGATGAGGTGGTGGGCAGGGCCGGAGTTGAACCGGCGACCCCGGCATTTTCAGTGCCGTGCTCTACCAGCTGAGCTACCTACCCGCACCAGACCCGCATTCCCGGAGGAACACGAGGGCGCGGAAGGTAGCGAGCCAGCCGGGATCACGCAAGCAGCAAGGAAGAGGGACGCGACGCGGTCTCACGCACGCGGGGCCCCCGCCGTCGCGGCGCGCCGCCGCAGCAGGTAGTGCGACAC
>JAYUCN010000147.1:0-2439 GCA_043740335.1 Planctomycetota bacterium | reverse complement strand
TGGAAGACGGAAGTCTGGACGCTCGCCCGCTGGCTCAACCGCGACGGGGAACGCATTCCGCAGCGCTCGATCGAGAAGGCGCCGTCGGCGGAGCTGCGGCCGGGTCAGCTCGACACGGACAGCCTGCCGCCGTACCCCGAACTCGATCCGGTGTTGCGCTACCTCATCGAAGACAACCTGTCGGTCGAGGCAACCGCTGCGCGCACGGGCATGGCGCGCGTCCGCGTCGCCGAGCTGTTCGCCAAGGTGCAGGCCGCTGAGTGGAAGCGCTACCAGTCGCCGCCGACGCTCAAGATCAGCGATCGCTGTTGGGCCGGGCGGCGCATGCCCGTGGCGCACCGCTATCGCGAGCGGTAGCGAGTCCGCTCACGACTTGCGTTTGAGCAGCTTGTCGAGTTCGCGCTGCAGCAGATCGCGACCGCGGTCCTGCAGTTCGCCCTGGAGCACCTGCTGCAGCAACGCGCCGACATCGGGCAGGCCGAGCGACGGCGAGTCCAGCGATCCCGTGAGTCGAGCGGCGGGCAACGTGCCATGGATGGCCTTCAGCACGCGTTCGCCGTCGCGGTGGCCGCGTAACAGCGCACTGAGGTCGAAGCCGTAGTCGAGCCCGCCGTCGAGGCGAGCCGTGCCCGACAGGCCGATCTGCTTGCCCTTCGCGAGCCAGGTTCCTGCCTGGGTCTCGATCGCGCCGTGTTCGAACCGGAAGGGGGCCTCGAAGCGATCGATTGCGAGTCGGCCGGCGTCGCCGAGACGCGTGTCGGCGCCGGTGAGTTCGCCGAATGGCGTCAGCAGACCTGACAGTGCTGGGGCCGGGGTGACCGCCGCCTCGCGCAGTCCGAGCGTGCCGCTGCCGGCCCATTCGTCGAGCAGCTGCAGCCAGTTCTGGCCCGTTGCGAGCCGGGCCGGACCCTGCAGGGAGAGTTGCAGGTCACACTGACCCGTGAGGTGTGCGGCTTCGCCGTCGAGCCCGGCGAACAGCGGCACCGCGTAGCGCAGCAGCTCGATGGCACCCGTTTGCAGTTGACCACCGTTCCATCGCAGCGTGAGCGCACTCGGCAGACGTGCGCCACCGAGGTCGACACGCAGGCCGACGCCGAAGGCTCCCTGGTTGAGCCGCGTGGGCTCCGACGTGTCGATGGCGAACTCGCGGCCGCGCAGCTCGCCAGTGCCCACAAGGGAACTGAGCTCGAAGCCGGCCACGGTGACGGCATCGGCGGCGACGCGCACGGTCGCCACCATCTGTTCGAGCAGGCCATCGGCCAGTGACCCGTTCCACGCGAGTGGAACGCCGACCTCGCCGCGCATCGTGCCGCGTGTGCCACGCAGCCAGGCCGGCACTGGGCCACCGAACGCGGCCATGGCATCGAGGTCGAGTTCGTAGGCCAGCGCGATGCAGCGCTCGTTCGCGCGCACCGCCGCCCCCGCGGTGGCGGGCAGTCCACGCAGGCGCAACCAGCCGAGATCGGCGACGAAGCGTTCGGCATCGATGAGCGACGGTCCCGTGGCCGCCGGGCGCAGCGAGAGGATCGGCGCCACCGTCCAACGCTCGCCGCGCACGTCCATGCCCGCGACAAGGTCGCCGCGAAGGCGCGGGCCGAGGATCGAGAGGTCGCCGTCGACCGTGATCTCGTCTTGCTGCCGCCGCCGCACACGCAGGGTGCCGTTCGTGATTCCTGCCAGTGCCGTCACCTGGCCGGGGAAGAACGCGTCGACGAGCGGGGCGTAGCGTTGCAGATCGAGGCCCGCTGTGCTCAGCATGGCGTCGATGGTCGCGGTGGTGACGTCGACCTCGACCTCGAGGCTCAGTCGACCGGGCTGCGCGGCGGCGGTGATCGGCAGCAGCTTCGTGTCGAGGTCGATCGCGACCTGCCGCGAAGCGAACGCCTTTCGCGCGTGGCAGCCGACTTCGGTGAGCGATTCGAGCAGCTGGCCGCGGCGTCGGATCTCGAGCGACGCGTTGTGCATCTGCAGGTCGAAGCGCAGCCAATCCAGGTCGAGCCCGCGCCCACTGATGCCCTTGCGCGGGTGTCGCGGATCGCGCTCACTCTTGACCTGCAGGTCGAACAGTCGCCCGAGGTTCGTCGTACCGTCGGCGGCTTGCTCGATGTAGACCTCGAGTTTGTCGACGGTGCCGTCGAAGCCGACGCGGCCGCCGAGCATCGGCAACAGCGCAACGTCGCCGCTGGCGCGGGCCAGGCGCAGGCAGGGGCGTTCGGTCGTGAAACCCGGTGGGTTGCCGATCTCGAGGCCCAGCACGGCGATGCCCGAGAACCAGGAGAAGCCGAGTCGCACGATGTGGCAACGAACGCCCAACTGGTCCGACAGCGCGGCTTCGATGCGTGTGCGCACCGCATCCAGAGCGACTGCGTGGGGCGCGGCAAGCAACAGGCCGAGGAGCACGACGATCAGGACGAACACGCGCCGCCACCACCGCCGCCG
>JAYUCN010000146.1:0-2439 GCA_043740335.1 Planctomycetota bacterium | reverse complement strand
AAGGCCGTGATCGTCAAGCAGCGTCTCGTCGTCCTCGACCGCGAAGAAGTGACATCGTCCGCCGTGCTTCCATCCGCACTCTGAAGGACCCGGTCGGGTCCGGTGCATGTTGGGGTCCGTCCAGTCGGGCGCTGCAATCTACACCTCGGTCTCGAGGCGAGCGGTGAGGCTCGTGAGGACCTGGAAATGAAGCGCAGTCACCCGGACTGGGCGGTTGATGTCAGAAGATCGCGTGTGCTGGGGCAACGAGCGGTGCTCGCCGATCAGCCTTGGTAGTTCCTATTTCACAGGTTCTGGGATTGGGGATTGGTGACAGGCGCCGTCAGGCGCGCCGCCGTCGAGGAAGGTTGCGACCCTCTGCGTGACGCAGCGGGTCATAGTCAATCGGAGAGAGCCAGAGGCGGTGCAGCAGCACTGCGAGTTTCCTGGCCACGGCGATGAGTGCACGCTTCTTGGCGGTCTTGTTGCCGCGTGCTGCCAACGCCAACCCGAAGCGCCGGAGGTCGCAGTCTTTGCCGAACGGGCCGAGGATGTACTGCGCACTCTGTACCAACAGGCGTCGCATGTCGCGGTCGCCGGCCTTGGTGATGCGCTTCTCGGGGTCGCGTTTGCCCGATTGGCTGCGACCTGGCCGCAGGCCGAGGAACGCGCCGACGGCGCGGCTCTTGGCGAAGCGCCTCGGATCTTCGAGCGTCAGCACGAAGGTCAGGGACGTGATGGCACCGACACCGTCGACCTTGCGCAGTCGCGTGGTCTCCGGGTAGCGCTCGGCAGCGAGCTGCTCGATGCGCCGTTCGAACTTGACGATGCGTGTGGTCAGCTCGGCGATGGTGCGCAGGACCGGCACGAGGGCTGGCCGCAGTTCGCGTGGGATCCTCCAGGCAACATGGCGTGCGAAGGTCGGCGTCGAACTGGCCGGGAGCCGCACGCCGAAAGGTTTGGTGCTGCCGCGCACGTGGTTGATCAACTGCGTCCGGGCATTGACCAGTGCCGACCGGGAGCGCAGGACGGCGAGATCGGCGCGGGCCGCCATGCTGCGATGCGCGATCGGCGACAGCAGCTTCGGGTCCATGCGCGCGAACCGGGCGAGCTGCTCGGCGTCGACGCGGTCGCTCTTGTTGTCGTTGTCGTAGATGGCGCGCACCTTGCGCGGATTGGCGACGAACACCTCGTGGCCGAGGTCGCGGAGAAGCGCGTTTGCCCACGGTGAGTGGGTGCCGGCTTCGATCGCGATCCGTGCCGTGGGCAAACCGCCGAAGCGCTGCTGGAACGCAGCGAGCTTGGTCTGCAGCCGCGACTCCTCGACGATCGTGCCCTCAGCGTCGAGTACGCACACGTGGCTGTGCTTGTCGCCGAGGTCGATGCCGATCGTCAGCCGCGGCACCCCGGTGGTCGCGCCGGTCGTCGGGGTCACTGTCCCACACGCGAGATTCGCCGTCATGGTAGCATCCGTCATGGCTGGCCTCCGTTGAGCCCGTAGAGCTCGTTGTTGATGGGGACCGAAAGGTACCCCGCGTGGGGGCCGGCCTTCTCATCCCATCTACACCCCGGTCGCGGTGCAGTTGGAACGTCCGCTGTCGGTGGCAGCGGCGCGCGAACTGCTCGCACGGGCGCCGGGTGTGGAACTCGTCGACGACCCGGCCGCGAAGAAGTACCCGATGCCGTTGCCGATGGCGGGGCGGGATCCGGTCGCGGTGGGGCGGGTGCGCGAGGGGCGCGTGTTTCTGCCGGGGCTCACGTTCTGGTTGTCGGGGGATCAGTTGCGCAAGGGTGCGGCGCTTAACGCCGTGCAGATCGCGGAGATGGTGTAGTGCGCGCCATCATGAGCTCTGGTGGGCGCGTGATGGCGAATGGCGGCGTTCGTGCCGCGCGGTTCGTGGATGTGCGCGGCTGGCACGCGAACGGAACGAAGTCGTTCGCGGTCACAGTGGAAGAGTGACGACGCGGGTTACCTCGGTGCCGGTTGGTGCTAGCTTCGTCTCGCCGCGACCGCCGAGCCCTGGGCTACGGCTGCGCGGCAAGTGAGGAAGAATGATCCATGGAAACAACGAGGAGCGGCGTGCGTTTTGTCGGGTGTCGGGTGTCGGGTGTCGGGTGTCGGGTGCCGGGTGCCGGGTGCCGGGTCACCTCGGCTCTTGGAGGACTTCGCGGCGTCCGCCGAGTGGGCGACGATCTGCCGCGTCGCACGGGCGTTCGCAAGGCGCTTCGCACCGCGGCATCTTTGCGATGACGTGGTTGCCGAGTCCGAGGCCAGGATGCTCGAAGTCGTTGTCAGCGGGGAGCGGATCGCCAACGTCATCGCCTACACCGCGAGCGTTGTGCGTTCGGTGGTGAAGTGGCTGCGCCGGCAAGAACGGTTTGCGACTGTGGACGCGGCACAGGTGAGTGCCCCGGAGGCGCGCGTGAGCTTCGACGAACTGGTGAGTCGTCAGGGTTTGC
>JAYUCN010000145.1:0-2439 GCA_043740335.1 Planctomycetota bacterium | reverse complement strand
CGCTCGAGGATCTCAAGGAACGCACGGAGCGCCATCTGTGGGGCTTCGCAGCGCACGGCACGACGACCGTCGAATGCAAGACCGGCTACGGGCTGTCGCTGGCCGACGAGGAGAAGAGCCTCGTGGCGCTGCAGCGCGCCGCCGCCGAGGTGCCGTTGGCGGTGAAGCGCACGTTCCTCGGTGCGCACGAGTTCCCGCCCGAGTACCGCGACAACCGCGAGGCCTACGTGCGCCTCCTGTGCGACGAGATGCTGCCAAAGCTCGGCAAGCTCGCCGACTACTGCGACGTGTTCGCGGAGCCCGGCGTGTTCGACCGCGCGCAGAGCCAGCGCATCCTGGTCGCCGCTCGTGCGTGCGGCCTGCGGTTGCGCATGCATGCCGACGAGATCCAACCGATGGGGGGCGCCGAACTCGCCGTCGAGCTCGGCGCCGACTCCGCCGACCATCTCGGCCGCATCTCCGACGCGGGCATCGCCGCGTTGGCGGCGAGCAACACGGTCGGCGTGCTCCTGCCGGGCACGATCTTCTTCCTCGGCAAGCCGCACTACGCGCCCGCGCGGCGCATGATCGAAGCGGGCTGCGCGGTGGCGTTGGCGACCGATTTCAATCCGGGCACGTGCTACACGCAGTCGATGACACTGATCCAGACCATCGCCTGCACGCAGATGAAGATGAGTGCCGAGGAAGTGATCACGGCGGCGACTATCAACCCCGCGTTCTCGCTGCAGCTCGACGGCGAGGTCGGTTCGCTGCATCCAGGCAAGCGCGCTGACCTGTGCGTGCTCGACGTGCCGAGCTGGCGGGCGATCGGCTACGCGTTCGGCGGCAATCCCGTCGCGATGACGATCAAGAACGGCGTGCCCATCGTCGCCAATGTCAGTGAGCGCGATCCGGACTGGTTCGCGGGCGGCGATGATCTCGCGGTGCGGTGACCGCGGCACGCAGGGCCTGCAGTTCCGTCGCGAGGAGGCGCCGCATGTCGCCGCCCGGAAGATCGGCAAGACACACCGGACCGATCTGTGTGCGGTGCAGGGCCTGCACGCGCGAACCGATGGCCGTCACCATGCGGCGGATCTGTCGGTTGCGCCCCTCGCTGACGACCAGCCGCAACAGGGTCGTGTGTTCGTCGCCGCCGATGCGTTCGACGATGGCCGGTTGCGTCGGACCATCATCCAGTTGCACGCCCGCCGCGAGCTGGGCGATGGCCTCGTCGCCGAGCTGGCCCTCGCACAGTACTTCGTAGGTCTTCGGCAACTTGCTCGCAGGATCCGTGATCGCGTTGGCCAGGTCGCTGTCGTTCGTGAACAGGAGCAGCCCCGAGGTGTCCTGGTCGAGGCGACCGACGGGTGCCAGCCATGCCGTGTCCTTGGGCATGAGCGAGTACACGGTGGGGCGGTCGTGTTCGTCGTTCGCCGTGGTCACGTAGCCGACCGGCTTGTGCAGCATGCAGACCTCCTTCTTGCGCGCACGCAGCGGTTCGCCGTCGCAAGCGACATGGTCGCGCACGAGGTCGATCCAGCTGTCTGGATCGCGCACGACGTGGCCGTTCACCTGCACGCGGCTGGCGGCGATCAAGGCGCGCGCCTGCGTGCGTGAACACAGACCGGCGCGCGACAGCACGCGGTCGAGGGTCTTCTTGCCACTGTGCGCCACGTAGCACAGGATGACGAGCCCGGGCGGGCGGTGCAACGGTGACGGCGAGCACTGGAAAGGGACGTGCGGGGCGGATACGTCACGGCGCCGATCTTCGAGGATCCGACCATGACGTGCCTGCTCGAGTTCGTTCCCAACTTCTCCGAAGGCAAGAACCGTGCGGTCGTCGATGCGCTCGTCGCGGCCATGACGGCCGTGGCCGGCGTCAAGTGCCTCGGTTCCGAACTGGATGCGAGTCATCACCGTTCGGTGGTGACGCTGGCGGGGCCCGCACCCGCGATCGCGGAGGCCGCGGTGCGCGGCGCAGCCGCAGCGAAGCAGCGCATCGATCTGCGCACGCACAAGGGCGAGCACAAGCGCATGGGGGCGATGGACGTCTGCCCGTTCGTGCCGCTCGCGGGCGCGACGATGGCAGATGCGGTGGCGACCGCGAAGGCCGTCGGTGCGCGCATCGGCAAGGAGTTGGAGCTGCCCGTGTTCCTCTACGCCGAGGCCTGCACGCGCGAGTCGCGTCGCGTGCTCGGCAACTTCCGCAACAAGGAGTTCGAAGGGCTCATGACGCTCGTCGGCGGCGACCCCGAGTTCGCACCCGACTTCGGGCCGGTGCGCATGCATGCGACGGCGGGCGGCGTCGCGGTAGGAGCGCGTAAGTTCCTCATCGCCTTCAACGTCAACCTCGTGACCTTGGACGTGCAGGTCGCGAAGGACATCGCCAAGGCCGTGCGCGAGAAGGACGGCGGCTTCAAGAAGGTGCAGGCGATGGGCTTCTTCCTCGACGACAAGCAG
>JAYUCN010000144.1:0-5981 GCA_043740335.1 Planctomycetota bacterium | reverse complement strand
GCGTATGGTAAAGGCAGCCATGCTGCGCACCGTCGGCATCATCAATGTGACACGGGACTCGTTCTCCGATGGTGGGCGGTTCCTGGCACCTGAGGCCGCAGTCGCCCATGCCGAACGGCTCGCCGCCGACGGTGCGGACGTGCTCGAGCTCGGCGCCGAATCGACGCATCCCGACGCCGAAGACGTGCTGGACGAAGAGCAGATCCGGCGCCTGCGGCCCGTCGTCGAGACCCTGGTGCCGCGCGGGCTCCCCATCAGCATCGACACGTGCAGACCTGCCGTCATGCGGGCGATGACGGCGCTCGGTGTGCATTGGCTCAACGACGTGCACGGCTTTCGCACGCCGCAGGCGATGGCCGCCGCCGCGGCCGCACCGCCGCACGTGCACTTCGTCGTCATGTTCTCGCGCAGCCAGTCGGCGCGCGCCGATCGCCCGCTGGCTGCGGCTCACGGCGTGCTCGAGGAACTGCAGGGCTTCTTCACCGAACGGCTCGCCGCGTTCGCCGCGGCCGGCATCGAGCGGCCACGGCTCGTGTTCGATCCCGGCATGGGGTTCTTCCTCGGCCGCACGGCGGCACCGAGCCTCACGGTCCTGAAGCACCTGCCCTCGCTGCGGACGTTCGGCGTGCCCCTGCTCGTCTCCGTGTCGCGCAAGTCGTTCGTCGGCGAAGTCACCGGACTCCCGGTCGCGGAACGTGGGCCCGGCAGTCTCGCGGCGGAACTCTGGGCCGCGCGGCACGGGGCCGACTGGGTGCGCACCCACGATGTCGCGGCGTTGCGGGCGGCGTGGGCCGTCGAACAGGCGATCGCGAGTACGCCATGATCCCGCTGGCGACTCGTGCCGGAGCCTCTGGCGCGGACTCGATGCGATCACCCAGGGCCCCGCCCGGCGTCCTCTGTTGGGACCGGCAAAGGGGGGCCAGGGTCTCAAGTTCGCGCCGGTGAAGGTCGAAAAGTGCTCCGTCGTGGTGCCGCCTGGTGGGCCACGCCCGGCGCATGGAATCTGTCAACGAGATCAAGGAAGCACTCTCCGCGCGTTCCCGAACGGCGACTCTCGATGAGTTGCGCAGCGAAGGACGCAAGCGCGTGCGACTCATCCGCGCCGAGCATGTCGCGGCGATGATCGCCGAGGCCGTGCATGCGGCCATCGAGCAGTCCGGCCTCATCGCGCCCGCCGAGGTGAGCCGCCTCGTCGACAAGAGCCGTCAGGAGTTCCGCTCGATCCTCCGCGAGCGCGAACAGGAAGTGCAGCGCGCGCACGACGTGGAGGAGATGCTGGCGTTGCGCGAGCAGGAGCTCGCCGAGCTCAAGCAGCGCTTCGAGGCGCTGTCGCAGAAGCTCGTCGACGTACGTGGGGAACTCGAACGCACGCGCGCCGAGTTCGAGGCGCACCGGTCGGCGACCCCCGCACCGGCACCTGCGGTCGCGGCACCCGCACCAGCACCAGCACCCGCACCCGAAGCACCGTCGAACGCACTGCTCCTGTCGCTCGTCTCTGAGATGGCCAACCTGAAGGCCAACTTCATGCACCAGCAGGTGCAGGAACGGGCCCCGGCACCGTCGGGTGTCCCGGACTTCTCGGCAGCGATCGAAAAGCTCGCCGGTTCGCTCGGCGACCGGCTGGAGAGTTTCGGCAAGAAGATGGGTGTCAGCGCGGCGGTCGCGTCGCAGGCACCCGTGGACTTCGGCGGCTTGTTCCGCGACACCGGCAAGTCCCTCGAATCCAACATCGACGACATCGAGGTCAAGCAGAGGGCGGGCGGCGGCATCGCCGCCAACCTGGCGCGACTCAAGAAACTCAAGGGCGGCACCTGACGCTCGCAACGCAGCATCCCGGGGAAGCAAGGCGGAGACCAATGACGCAGCAGAACAAGTTCGATCCCAAGCACGATCACGGCGCCGACACGGCGGTAGCACTTGGCAAGGGCCTCGACGTGGGCACGGCCAATCTCGCCGCGGCAGTGCAGAACGACGAGGGCGGCATCACGGTGACCGTGGAGCGCAACGCGTTCCTCGACATCCCGAGCGACGTCTACAGCAAGAACATGCTGACGAAGCTCAAGGTGCCCTACGTCGTGCACAACGGCAAGCTGGTGGTCATCGGCGAAGCCGCGTTCGAACTCGCCAACGTGTTCGGCCGCGAGACCCGCCGGCCGATGTGCGACGGCCTCATCAGCCCCAACGAGCAGGACGCGCTGCCGATGATGAAGATGATCATCCAGAAGATCCTGGGTGAGCCGCGCGTGCAGGGCGAGAACTGCTACTTCTGCGTGCCGGCACCTTCGCTCGACGTCGACAACAACGTCGTCTACCACCAGGGCCTGTTCGAGAGCCTGGTCAACAAGCTCGGCTACCGGGCGCACGCCGTCAACGAGGCCCACGCCGTCGTGTTCGCGGAACTGGCGGAGAACGACTTCACCGGCATCGGCCTGTCGTTCGGCGGCGGCATGGCCAACGCCTGCATCACCTACAAGTCGATCCCGTGCCTGTCGTTCTCGGTGGCGCGCGGCGGCGACTGGATCGACAAGAACGTCGCCAACGTGCTCGGCTGCCCGCGCAGCAAGGCCACGCACATCAAGGAGCGCGGCATCGACATCCGCGACCCGAAGAGCCGCGAGGAAGAGGCGGTCGCGATCTACTACCGCAGCCTGATCAACTACCTGCTCCAGAACATCAAGGCGCGCTTCGAGTCCGGGCAGAACATGCCGAACTTCAATGCGCCGATCGACGTCGCCTGCGCCGGCGGCACAGCGATGGTCGGCGGCTTCATCGAGGTCTTCCGCGAAGAGTTCGCGAAGATCGACTTCCCGATCCCCGTCGGCCGCATCTTCCGCAGTGAAGAGGCCATGACGGCCGTGGCGAAGGGCTGCCTCGTGGCGGCGGCGATCGGCGAGAGCTGATCGTTCGCGCGCAGGACTACAGCACGAGCGTGAGCCGGATCCAGTTGGTCAGCTTGCGCTCCTGCTGACCGCTCGCATCGATCGAGAAGCCGCCGAAGTACAGCGGCAGCCCCGCCAGGAACGGCAAGTAGGGCACGTAGAGCGTCGGCGTCGCGGTACCGAACGCACTCAGCACGCCCTGGAAGTTCAGGAAGAACGGGCTTCCGGGATCCAGGCTCGCCTGTAGCAGGAAGTCGATGTTGAGCGGCAGCAGGTTGCCCAGCGGCAGCACGGTGCCCGGCGTGTAGCCAAGGCTGATGCAGAAGAGGTAGCCGAGACCCGCTTCGGTCGGCAGCGAGAGCGACATCGGCGTCGGCACTCCCATCGTTGACGTCACCGGACCGCGCAGCGACATGCCGTCGAGCAGGAAGGCGAGGCTCTGGCGTACGAGCTGCGCGCGCACGTTCGCATCCGTGATGGTGTCGAGCGGCAGGCCGAAGGTGACGACGCGCGCGCCGGTGGCCGGGTCCAGCTTCTGGATGCCGGCCACAAGGCCGTTGCCGTAGCGCAGGCAGATCGTGCTGTTGCCGTTCGTCGCACCGAGCACGTCGGCGTACTCGACGTTGTAGGTGCCGAACGTGCCGTTGTCGAAACTCGCCGTCGGCAGGCCCGCGCTCACCGTGCCCGGGATGCCGGTCTGCAGTGAGTAGGTGCCCGCGTCGTCGGCGACATAGGTTGCACCGAGCAGGTTGCGGTAGAAGCTGCGATCGGCCGCGGAGCCGTTCGCGTCGAGGTCCCAACCGACTTCGGCGCCGCTCACGAGCAGGCTGCCGCCGCCGTTCAGATAGGTCGTCACGAGGGACTGCTCGATGCCGTTGAACGTCTCGTCGGCGGTGCTCTCCTCGCCGAGCGACCAAACGACCGCGTTGTAGTTCGGCAGCTGAACGCGCAGCAGTTGCACGGCTTCGTTGCTCGCGGCGTCGAAGCCGAGCGAGTAGCTGGCGTCGCGGCGCAGCGCATCACCGAACAGGCGCAGGTAGTCGCGCGTGTTGTCGGGCCCCTTCACGTAACGATCGAGGCGATCGAAGCCCTGCACGAGCAGGGCCTGGGCCTGCCCGAGGTGGTCGGTCCCGGCCGTGAGGACTTCGGTCGGGAACGAACGACCGGTGGTGTTCCAGGCGCGCACG
Organism: Planctomycetota bacterium; assembly: GCA_043740335.1. Taxonomy (GTDB): domain Bacteria; phylum Planctomycetota; class UBA1135; order UBA1135; family UBA2386; genus DASVAL01. The sequence goes on along the minus strand of JAYUCN010000144.1, from coordinate 1,915 downwards.
CGGAACGAGAGCATCGTGTGGTGGGGCAGCGGGCCCGTCGACCAGTTCGTGGTCGTCACCGACGCGACTTCGACGAAGCCCTTGCCGTCGTTGCCTTGTTCGACTGTGTAGCTCGAAGCGCCACTCGCGGGATCCCACGCGACGCGCAACCCGTGCGCGCCGTCCTGCGTCACGCGCAGGGCCGTCGGTGGCTCGGGCGGGAACGGGGCCAGCGGGGCGAAGTAGCGCAGCACGCCGCGCGCGTAGGCCCGTGCCGCGAGGTAGCGGAACTCGGGATCGTGCAGCGAGGTGTGGTCCAACGAGCCCGGCGTGTCGTGGAACGCGAGCTCGACCAGGATGCCGGGCATCGTCGACAGGAGCCGCACTTCGCCGAAGTTCGCCTGTTGCTGGCCGCGGTCGACCCACGCGGGGTTCCAGAAGGTCTGGAGGTCGCTGATGAGTTGCGTGTGCACGCTCTGGCTCAACGCGGCTGAGCCCGGCGTCGCACCGCCGCTGTAGATGAACGTGTCGGTGCCGGCCCCGCCGCCCGCGTTGGTGTGCAGGGAAATGAACGCGTCGGCCGTGCGCCACTCGGCGAAGCGCGGGCGAGCCGTGACGTCGTCGTCGTTGTCCTCGCCACCGGCGATCGAGTCCCACACGGTGCTCGGGGCACCCGCGAACTGCGCCCAGTAGCGCGCACATTCCTTCCAGCGGAGCTGGTTGCTCGTGCTGCCGCCGCGCACGATCGAGCCGAGGCCGCCGCCGAGGCGCAGGGTGTCGGCGATGGCGACGCCCGGGCTCGTGGACTGATTGTTGAGCACGATGGTGGCGCCCGCCGCGGCGCTGAACCAGAAGTCGCCGAGGTGCGTCCAGGTGAGATTGTCGTTGGTCTGGTCGACGATCGCGGTGCTGACGCCACCCGTGTGGTGGATGCGATAGTTCGCGGCGGTAGTGCGGTTGCTGCTCGCGCGATACCACGCGAACACCGGGTAGAGGCCGTCCTTGCTGATGGGGATGTTCCAGGTCGCGGTCGCGGTCTCGGTGGCGCCGGTGCTCACGTAGCGATAGCCGCCGCCGTTGTAGCCCGACGATGCCGAGGTGGTCCAACTGCCGGTCTCGGTGTAGACCGGTGCGCCGGTGTCGTTGTCGACGAGGTTGTCGACGTTGACTTCGCCGTGCTCGCGCGTGAACACGACGTCGGCGCCAAGGTTGTGCAGGAACGGGATCAGGTACTGGTTGCAGATTTCGGCCGTGTGGATGTCTTCGATGAGGCCGTCGATGAGGCCGCGCTGCGTGGTCCAGCCGAGCGTGCTGTGCCAGTAGTAGCCGTGGCCCGGCGAGACGGCGATGCGCTTGCCAGTGAGCGCGCCGAACGGGCTCGTGAAGCTCGGGATGAGTGGTGGCTGTGTCGGTGTGAGCGCGGGCGGGTGGCCGAGCAGGTCCCCGAGGTCGGGTTCGCTGCCGTCGGGCTGGCGGATCGCGATGCGAACGACGTGGACGCCGGGCGCGCGCAGGGCGGTCTTGTCGATCTGTTCGATCGCGTCTTCGAGGCGGCAGCCCGGTGTCGCGGTGAGCAGGGTCGGGTCGAAGACGAGGCGCACCACGGAGCCCTGCTGTTGCACGTCGAGGAGTTGCGTGCCTGGAGGCAAGTTGCTCGTGTAGCTCGCGGCGAGTTCAGCGGCGTTCGGGCCTCGGCACAGATGCTGGATCGCGGAGGCGACGTCTGCGTGCAGGGGAGGAACCTTCGCGAGGTTCTTGTTGCGGACGAACAGGACTTCCTGGGCGTTCGCAGCGGCAGCGGCGAGTGCTATGGCGAGGGCGACGTGGGCTCGGCGCATGGTGGGCCGCAGTGTACTCCGGCGGTGCGTCGGTTGCGTAGGTGACGGGCAACAGAGTAGCAACAGAGTCCGAGAGCTGGTGCCTCGCCAATCCGCGG
>JAYUCN010000143.1:0-2441 GCA_043740335.1 Planctomycetota bacterium | reverse complement strand
TGTCGTCCAGCGCGTCGTCGACGACCTGGAGCGGATGCGCGATGAGGGTGTCGGCGAGGATCGCGAGCACCCCGAGCGGCACGGTGGCCGGCAGCGTGACCGCGAACGCCAGCGACGACTCGGGCACGAGGTTCTCCTCGTACGCGGTCCACAGCGGCCGGTTCTCGCGCCGCGTCCACGCGCAGGCCGACAGTGCCAGCAGCAGCGACACGCACACCAGCATGGCCACACGTCTCATCGCGATTCCCCTTTGGACGGCGGCAGCGGCAGCAGGCTGCGTCCGAGCCAATCGCAACCGAACACGAACGGCGTCGCCAGGGCCGCGAGCGGCGTGAACAGCGCGCGCCGCAGCTCGGACTCCTCCTGCGATGTCCACAGCAGGTCCTTCGTGTCGGCCCACGCGTCGTCGATGGCGCAGACCGGATTGACGAGCAGCGTGTCGGTGAGCAGACCCGCACACCCGATGGGGATCGCCACCGGCAGGAGCACGCCGCGCGCCACGGACGACGACGGCGTGCCCGTCGCATCGAGCCAATCGAGTGTGCGGCGGGAGTCCTTGCGCACCGCGGTGCAGGCGACGAAGCACGACAGCAGCGGCAGCACGGTCAGCGTCACCTTGGCGCGCTTGTTCATGCTTCCACCCACCGCACGGCGTAGATCGGCGGCAGGTTGGCATGACCTGTGTACGAGGCGGTCGCCATGACGGTTCGTTCAGCGCCCGCGCATGGGTGGCACCCGCAGTTCGAGATCGGTCACCTGATTCGCAGTGATCGTGAACTCGCCGATCGTGTGCTCCTCCCGCGCCATCCCAGGGATCCGGACTTCGTACTCACCGACTGGCAGCTCGATGAAGATCACGCCATTCTCGTCGGTTCCCTTTCTCTGCTCGAGGCGCTCTTCGGCGGCATCATCCCAGAACGTCGGCACGACACCGCGCGCCGGCTTGCCATCGGCCGCCACCAGGCGGAGCCGCACGGTCCCCGTCCACAGGGTGAAGGTCGAGTCGACGCGCGTGCCGGGCTGCGCGTCCGCGTGTTCCGCGGCGACGGCGATCATCTCCGAGGCTTTGCCCCAGTAGTGAACACGGTATCGCCCTGCACTCACCGACTGCACGAAGCGGCCGTCGTGATCGGTGCGGGCGGTGAAGTAGTTCTCCTGAACCTCACCGTTGTAGTCCTCGATCTGGCGCACCAGGTCGAGCTCCGCATTCGCGAGCGGGACGCCGTTGTGCAGGACGAGGGCATGGAGTTCCGCGAGAGCGAGGTGTCTGGCATCCAGTTCGAGCGTCGCCTGCTGATCCTCCACCAGGTCCACGCGAGTGAAGAAGGACCACGCGGTCGTGCAGCTGCATCCATCCGTGGCCGACTGCCACTCCATGGCGACGTCCCATGTGCCGGGCGGCACTCCTTGTATGACGAACGAGCCGTCCTGCCCGAGCGGTACCGAGGCACTACCGGCGGTGGACACGAGGCACAGCCTGGGCGCATAGCCCTCCCACTCCTCTGGTCTGCCAGGCCGGAATCCGGCGACACGCGCGTAGTCGAGAACGACACTGGCCGGCTGCACGCGCCCGGTGACGCGAGCTCCACGGCGAACGGTCACCACGATCGGGTCATCGCCGGCCAGCATGCCTGCGTTCACGGCGGCGGGAAGGTGGGCGGCACCCGACACCATGAGAGAGAGCCGCGAGTTGGCCGCACCCTCCAGCAAGACCATGCCGGCGTCATCCGTGGTCGCCTCCGCGATCCGCACCGCCGAGCCGGTCGTCTGCCAGTACGAACTCGTGATGTCGTTCACGTTGGCACGATCGTCCACGGCATGACCCAACGGATCGACGAGTTGGACGCGACTGCCCGCGACCGGGCTGCCGTCAGCGAACTGCACGCGCAAACGACGCTGCACGTTGCGCGTCAACTGCACCTCGACGCGCAGCAGTGCGGCGTCGTCAACGATGATGGGCACGGCCGAACTCACTGCCAGTTCCGCTGCACGCGGTTCGACGAAGATGAGGTAGGCCCCGCGGCGCAGCCGGTCGATGCGTGAACTGCCACCGCTGTGGCGACCGCGAACCAGGACCGCGTTGTCGGTGGCCCGGTCGTCTTCGATGCGCAGGAAGCGCGCCTGATAGGCCTCGACTGGCGCCCCGGTCGTCGCGTCGACGACCCGGAGTTCGACCGGCAAGCCGGAACGGAGCTTCAGCACGAGGTCCATGCAGCCCCACACCTGGTCGCCGTCGAGCAGCAGTGGCTCGTAGCCGTCGCAGCCCACGCGCAGGCGCACGGCATCTGGAGAGCCCGGCTTCCGCGCCAGGCGAAAGTTGCCGGCCGCATCGGTGCGCGCACCGTGTGGCTCGCGCCCTGGGCACACCTGGGCCCCCGCCACCGGCTGACCCCGTTCGTCGACGACGAGGCCAGCCATCGCCATCGGTGCGTTCACTTCGT
>JAYUCN010000142.1:0-2442 GCA_043740335.1 Planctomycetota bacterium | reverse complement strand
ATCCTACCGGTGCCCCCGAGGTTCGATCACGTGCCGATCGTGAGGATTGGACTTGTTCGCGCGCAAATCGCCCGCGTCCCGTCAGCGACCGTGCACCGGGCCTTCCGACCGCAGGAACACGCATCCTCAGCGTCCCCTAAGTCAGGGCCGTCATCCTTCCCGCGTGGCCAACCAGGCCGCACCCCCGCACGCTCGGCGTACGGCTACACTTCTCCCGCTCGACCCCGATGAAGACCCTGGTCATCGAAGATTCCGAACGCCTGCGCCGATCGCTCGAGGTCGGCCTCCTGCGATCCGGCTTCGCGGTCGACGTGGTCGGCGATGGCGAGGATGGTCTCGCCTATGCGCGGCATGGTCACTACGACGTCGTCGTGCTCGACCTCATGCTGCCCAAGCTCGACGGGCTCTCGGTGCTGCGCAAGTTGCGCGCCGACGGCAATGGCGTGCACATCCTCATCCTGTCGGCGCGCGATCAGGTGGCGGAGCGCATCGAAGGACTCCGGCTCGGCGCCGACGACTATCTCGGCAAGCCCTTCGAGTTCGACGAACTGGTGGCGCGCCTGCGGGCCCTCGTGCGCCGCAAGTACGGCACCAAGAACCCCGTGCACTCGGTGGGGCCGTTGACGATCGACACCGGCCGCCGCGTCGTTCTGCACGGTGAACAGGTCATCGAGCTGAGCCGCAACGAATACAACCTGCTCGAGTACCTGCTCGTTCGCCGCGGGCGCGTGGTGACCAAGTCCGATCTCATGGACAGCCTCTATCCCGATGGCGACCGGGGCTCGTTGAATGCCGTCGAGGTGTTCGTGCACCAGTTGCGCAAGAAGATCCACGCCGTGGCGCAGACCGACGTCATCCAGACCCGCCGCGGGCACGGCTACGTCCTCGCATGAACCGCCTCTTGCCATCACTGAGTGTGCGGCTGGTCGTACTCCTCACGCTCGGCGTCGCGGGCGTGTTGGCGGGCACCGCCTTCTGGCTGGCCGACCTGTTGGGCACGCGGCTCCAGGCCGACTTCGACGGCAACCTGCTTCTGCGGGCCAACGCGCTTCTGACCCTCATCGAGGACGAGAACGGCACGATCGAGTTCGACTACGTGGCTCGCTTCATGCCCGAGTTCGAACGCAGCGAGGACACTCACTACTTCCAGCTCTGGCTCGACGACGGCCGGCTGCTCATGCGCAGCAAGCACCTCGCCGGGTCGTTGCTGGAGTCCCCAACGGTTGCGCCGACGGCGGATTGTTTCGACGCCACGGTCGATGGGCACGCGCTGCGTGGCGTGCGCACCTGTTTCTGGCCGAAGCGTCCCGAGGACACGCCATCGACCGCTGAGGAGCCGGCACCGATCGCTGCCGGCGGCGAACACCACCAGGTCATCATGGCGTTGGCATGCCCGCGCTCGCCTCTCGACCGCCTGCTCGCCGACATGCGTTGGCAGGTCATGATTGCTGGCCTGTTCACCGTGCTCGCGGCCGCCGGCGCCATTCTTTGGATCCTGCGCATCGGCTTCCGCCCCATTCGTTCGCTGGCGACGCAGGTGCGTGATCTCGACGCCGAGATGCTCGAGGCTCGCGTCGCTCTTCACGACGAACCGCGCGAGTTGGCGCCGGTCGTGCAGCAGATCAACTCGCTCGTGCAGCGATTGCAGGAGGCACGTCTGCGCGAACGTCGCTTCAGCGGCAATGTCGCGCACGAGCTGCGCACGCCGGTGGCCGAGCTGCGGTCGCTCGCGCGCGTCGGCAGCCGTTGGCCCGAGGATCCGCAGGTCACCGCCGCCTTCTTCGACGATGTCGGGGCCATCGCCACGCGCATGGAGGGCGTCATCGCCGACCTGCTGCTCAGGGCACGCTGCGAGGGCGGCGTCGAACAGGTCGTGCCGGCACCGATCGATCTGCGGCAGCTCGTGCTGGCGAGTTGGGAACGGCTGCGCACGCGCACGGGCGAGGGCCATCGGCTGCAGTTCGATGCCGAAGACACGCTGACGATCACCTCCGACCAGATCACTTCCGATCTGGGCAAGCTGTCGATCGTGGTGACGAACCTGCTCGACAATGCCGTGAGCCACTCTTGTGGCAGCAAGGACATTCATTGCCGCGTGGTGCGTGAAGGCTCGACGTTCCGGCTCGAAGTCAGCAACGAGTCCCCGGTGTTGCAAGCCGAGGACCTCGCGCGACTGACCGAGCCGTTCTGGTGCGCGCACGCGGCACGAACTTCGGCCGAGCACGCCGGCCTGGGGCTCGCGCTGGTCGCGGCCTTGTCGCGCCTGCTGCATCTAGACGTCTCGTTCGCGCAGGATGCAGATCGCACGTTCCGCGCGATCGTCCAGGGCCCGATCAGGTTGCCGTTGGAACCGCCGCCAAAGCGCCTCGAAGCAACCCCGAATGCTCCGGTCGTTCCGTTCGCACACCGCTTCCGCAACCCTGCCAGGAGGAAACAAGCATG
>JAYUCN010000141.1:0-5982 GCA_043740335.1 Planctomycetota bacterium | reverse complement strand
GGGAGCGCTCGTCGCCCTCGATCACATTCGCGAATTGCTGCCGGATCGCGCTGTTCGCCTGAACTGGCATCTCGTACGAGTGGAGATCTGCAAGGAAGTGGGCGACCTGCGGGCCCACGAGAACGAACAGCAACGCCTCTACGACTACATGGAGGGAAAGGGATGAAGCTTCCGTTCGCAGTGCTCCGCGCAGTATTCCTCGCAGTGATCACGGCCGCCCTCACGGCCGCACCGTCCGCGCAGGACGTGGCGTACCCGCGCGGCGTGACCAAGGAGATCCACGAAGCCGCGCTGCGCGGACTCGAATGGTTGTCGCGCAATCAGGCCAACGACGGCAGCTGGCGCAACTCGGGCGGCTACGGCAACTATCCGGCGGCGATGACGGGACTGGCCGGCATGGCGTTCGTCGCCGGTGGCTCGACGCCGACGCGCGGCAAGTACTGGAGCGAAGTGCGACGGTCCGTCGACTTCCTCATGAAGCACGCCGATGCCAGCAACGGTGTCATCTCCGTGCCGCAGGAAGAAGGCCGCAGCATGTACGGGCACGGCTTCGCGACGTTGTTCCTCGCGTCCGTGTTCGGCATGGAAGAGGACCTGACCAAGCAGGACCGCTTGAAGCGCGTGCTCGACAAGGCGGTCGCCCTCATCTCGTCAGCGCAGTCTTCGGCGGGCGGCTGGATCTACACCCCGGATTCCAACAGCGACGAAGGCAGCGTGACGGTGACGCAGATCCAGGCGCTGCGTGCCTGCCGCATGTCGGGCATCGTCGTCGACAAGAAGACGATCGATCGCGCCGTCGAGTACATCAAGCACTGCCAGAACGGCGACGGCAGCATCCGCTACAGCCTGAACTCCGGTGGCGACGGGCGCCCGGCGATCACGGCAGCAGGCGTCGCCGTGCTCTACAACGCGGGCATCTACGACGACCAGCCGTTCGTCGAGAAGGCGGTGCAGTACTGCAAGAAGCAGATCCAGGTCAGCGTCGACAACACGGGACACCACTTCTACACGCACCTGTACTGGAGCCAGGCGCTGTTCCAGCGCGGCGGGCCCGACTGGACGGACTACTACACGAAGAAGTCGAGCTGGCTGCTGAAGCAGCAGAAGAAGGACGGCAGCTGGGAAGGCGACGGGGTCGGCACGGTGTACGGGACCGCGATCGCGCTCATCATCCTGCAATTGCCCTACGCGTTCGCCCCGATCTTCCAACGCTGACCACGATCCACGAAGCTGATCCAACCGGTCAACTGAAGACAACTGGCGATGCTGGCTCTCGCGTTCCTCAATCCGCTGCTGCTGTGGGCCCTGCCCCTGTGTGCCGTGCCCATCGTCATTCACCTGCTGAATCGGCGGCGGTTCCACCGCGTGCCGTGGGCGGCAATGGAGTTCCTCATCGCGGCGATGAAGCGCAATCGCAAGCGCCTGCGCATGGAACAGTGGCTCGTGCTGCTGTTGCGCACGCTGGCCGTGTTGCTGCTCGTCTCGCTCGTCAGTCGGCCCCAGCTCGGTGGTGGCGGTCTGCTCTCGACGACGACGCACCACGTGGTCGTGCTCGACGACAGCGCCTCGATGACACAACGGAGCGGCAGCACGGTCCTGTTCCAGCACGCGCAGGAGCGCGTGCGCGTACTGGCCGAGGACCTGGCCCAACGCCGCGGTGGCGACTTGTTCTCGATCGTGCGGACGAGTCGTCCTGCCCAGCCGGATCTCTGGAGCCAGCGGGTCGGGCCCGAGCTGGGCCGTCGGGTCGCGGCACTGCTCAAGGAATGGGTGGTCGGCGACGGTGCGCCCGACTTCGGCAGCGTGCTGCAGGCGACCGTCAAACGTGCCGCCGGTGTGCAGGACGCTGCGCGCACCGAGTACTACGTCGTCAGTGACCAGCGCGCTCACGACTGGGGGACCGAGGACGACAAGCCCAAGCCCACCGTTCTCGCAGCCCTCGCGGCGATGCGCGCCGACGTCGAACACCTCACGGTGATGGGCCAGGGAGGCCAGCCGCAGAACCTTGCGGTCGTCGACATGCGCCTCGTCGAACGACTCGCAGTGGCCGGCGTGCCCACGACCATCGCGGTCGACATCCAGAACTTCGGACTCGACCCGACCACGGCGACCACGGTGGCGATCGAAGTCGACGGCCAGAGCCGCATCGTGCAGACGGTGCCACCCTTGGCGCCTGGCGAACGGGTCCCGCTGGCCATCGGCCATACGTTCCATCAGGCGGGCTTCCATCGCATCGAGGCACAGCTCGAACCGACCGAGAACTTCCCGCTCGACGACCACCGCACGCTGGCGCTCGAGGTGCGCGACAAGAGCCGCGTGCTGCTCGTCGACGGGCAACCCGACGAGGACTACGGCGAGGTCTTCTACCTGCAGGCCGCGATGGAGATGGTCGAATCGGGCATCGAGCCGCAGGTGGTCACCGAAACGATGCTCGAAGAGCAGAACCTCGACCAGTTCGATCTGATCTGGCTCTGCAACGTGCAGGCACCGACGGTGGCGACGGCCAAGCGCATCGAGAGCTTCGTCGGCTCGGGCGGTGGCCTCGTGATCGCCTGCGGTCCGCTCGTCGATGCCGCGCGCTACAACGAGTTGTTCTGGCGCGACGGACAGGGCGTGCTGCCGCTGCCGCTCGGCGAGATCGCGGGCGACCCGGACCGCCCCGAACGCGCGATGCTCGTGCAGAAGGACCATGCGATCTGCGACCGCGTCGGCGAGGTCTTCGATCTGCTCGTCAGCAACGTGGTGCTGGTCAAGCGCTGGCTCCAGATCGTCGAGGACGGCAAGCACGGCGCCGCCGTCGTCGCGCGAATTCGTGATGCCGAGGGCCCGCCACTGCTGGTGACGCGAACGTTCGGCAGCGGCGGTGGTGAGGTGACGCTGCTGGCGGTGACCGCGGACAAGTTCTGGTCGAACCTGCCCGCCACCGACCTGTTCGTCGTGCTCACGAACCAGGTGCACCGCTTCAGCGCCCGTCGTCGCGATGTCAGTGGCCAGAACCTGCTGCCCGATGGCACCTATCGCCTGCAGCTCGACGCGGGCCTCTGTCGCGCCGACGTGACCGTCCGGGCGCAAGGTGCCGGCGAGGACGAGCGCACGTTCACGGCCGTCGAAGCGCCACCGGTACCCGCGACGGGGAACGTTGCTGCAGGAGCGGGAGCACCAGGCCCGGCACCGTTGACATTGACCATCGCGATGGCCGAGCTGCGGCACCTGGGCGCCTACGAAGTCGAACTCGTGCGGCACGACGGCGCGCCCGAGAAACGCATGCTGGCGCGGAATCCGCCCGCAGCCGAGAGTCGGCTGATCGGCTTCCTCGACTCGGCGTTTCTGCGGCTCTATCCGCAGGAGCTGCATGCACGCATCACCTTCCAGCGCGAAGGTGCAGGCCTCGGCGGCAGCAGTGGTGAAGGCGAACTCTGGCGTCTGCTCGCTGCGGCGCTGCTCGTCGGCCTGCTCGCCGAATCCCTGCTGGCATGGAGGTTCGGCCGCCGCTGACGGCCGGTAGTCACACGATGGACGCACTCCTGCGCTGGTTGGCTTCGTGGCGCGGCATCGAACTCGAGCCCGGGGCCGAGCTGCAGTTCGAGTTCTCGAACTTCCCGACCGGGGGGCTCGGCATGCTCGTGCTCATGGGCTGTGCCCTCGCCGTGATCCTGATCGGGTTCCTCTACCGCCGCGACGGCAAGAACCTGACGGGCACCCAGCGCATCGTGCTCGGCACGCTGCGCACGCTCGCGGTGCTGGCGGCCATCGTGCTGCTGCTCGAACCCAACCTCGTCACGGTCAAGCGCGAGACGCGGCCCGGTCACACGATCCTGCTCGTCGACACCTCGCAGTCGATGACGCATCAGGATGCGTGGCGCCGCGAGGCGGTGCAGGTTCAGGCCGGTGGGTGGCGCGCGCTCGGCGTCAGCGATCCCGCCGCGGTGACGCGGCTCGAGCTCGTGAAGGCGTTGCTGGCGCACGGCGACGGCGACCTCGTGAAGAAGCTCGCCGCCAGGAACCAGGTCCAGCTCTACAGCTTTGCTGGCACTCTCGAGCAACTGCCGGTGTTACCGCCGCCGCCGCCGAAGCTCGGTGCCGATGGACAGCCACTGCCCGTCGATTCGCAGGCACCGGTGCCGACGCCGCGCCTCGACCTGGGCAAACTCGCGGCCGACGGTCGCGCCAGCAACCTCGGCGGGGCGTTGCGCACCGCGCTCGATCGCAGCCGCACCGCCGAGATCGCGGCCGTCGTGTTCGTCACCGATGGCCGTCGCAACGCCGGCCCTCAGGCTGCGGAGATCGCGCGTCTGCTGAACCAGCGCAAGATCCCGCACACGTTCGTGCTCGGCGTCGGCGACCCGTCGGAGACCCAGACCGTGTCGCTCGCCCGCTTCGAGGCGCCGTCGAAGGTGTTCCAACGCGATCCGTTCGAGATGAAGGCGACGATCACCTCGCAGGGCTACGACCGCGTGTCGGTGACGGCGCGGCTCGTGCGCATCGACGACAAGGGCGTCGAGCAGGTCGTTCGCACGCAGCCGGTCGAGATCGGCGGCGAACGCCAGGAGACGCTTGTCGAGTGGAAGGAACTCACGGCGGAGGCACCGGGACGCTTCCTCTATCGCACCGAGATCCAGCCACCGGACGGCGAACCGGTCACCGCGGAACGGCACAGCAAGGTCGCCGCCGTCGAGGTGCTGGGCGAGAAGCTGCACCTCCTGCTGATCGCCGGCAGCGCGAGCCACGAGTTCCAGATCCTGCGCAACATGCTGATCCGCGACAAGACGATCGACGTGTCGTGCTGGCTGCAGAGCGCGGATCCAAAGTTCCCGCAGGACGGCGACGAAGCGGTGCGCATCGACAAGTTGCCCGAGGAACGCGTCGAGTTCGACCCCTACGACGTCGTCGTCCTCATCGATCCCAATCACGGCAAGCTGACCGCGCGCTTCTGCGAGCTGCTGCAACAGCACGTCGTCGAAGGCGGCTGCGGGTTGTGGTGGGTGTGTGGCGAGAAGTACTCGCTCGAGGCCATGCGTCCACAGGCGACTACGCACGCGCTCGCGGAGTTGCTGCCGATCCTCCCCGACATCGAGTACGCCGAGCGGCAGATCATCGGCTTCGGCAAGGCCTTTCCGCGGCCGTGGCCGTACGCCCTGGCCCCCGAGGGCGACGGCGGGGTCGGTGCCAAGATCACGCGCATCGCCGAGGGCAAGGACGAGAGTCGCATCCTGTGGAGTCGGCTGCCGGGCCACCACTTCTGGTTCCCCGTGCTGCGCCTGAAACCCGTCGCCGTGCCGCTCGCGGAGTTCACCGACCCCGGCTTCCGCCGCGGCGGTCGCGGCATGCCCATGATCGCGATGCAGAACGTCGGTGCTGGCCGCGTGCTGTTCACGGGCACCGACGAGACGTACCGTTGGCGGTCGCTGTACGAGGATGCCTACGACCGTTTCTGGGTCGGTGGCGTGCGCTACCTGTTCGAGGGTCGCTTGCAGGCTGGCAACAGCCGGCTGCGGTTGTCGGCGAGCGACGAGAAGATCGATCTCGGCGAGGCGATCGAGGTCATGGCCGAGGTCAAGGACGAGGCGCTGCAGCCGTTCGTCGCGGATTCGTTCGGGGTCTCGATCGCACGCGAGTCGGAAGGCAGCGAGACCGTGCAGCTGGTTCCGGTCGAAGGGGCTCCTGGCAGCTACTCGCTGCGGTTCCGGCCGACGCAGCTCGGCAGCTACCGCGTCCAGGCGGCGCAGAAGGTCGGCAAGAACGCGGAGGTCTCGTTCCAGGTCACAGCGGCACAGATCGAACGCCATGGCCCGATGGACCGGGCGGAACTGACCACGATCGCGGGTGCCAACGGCGGCGAGTTGATGGACACGCCGGCGGCGCTGCTCGCGGCGTTGGATCGCATTCCGTCGCGTTCGGCGACCGACACGTTCCGCACGCCGCACGCGGTGTGGGACGGCTGGCCTACGATCACGTTCCTGCTGGTCGTGTTGTCCCTCGAGT
>JAYUCN010000140.1:0-5985 GCA_043740335.1 Planctomycetota bacterium | reverse complement strand
GCACGGTACCGACTGGGCCTCGCTGCGCAGCGTCGCCCCGCCGTTTCTCAGCTACGTGCTGAGCTTCGTGTTCCTCGGCATCTACTGGAACAACCACCATCACATGCTGCACGCCACCGAGCACATCACGGGCAGCGTCCTGTGGCCGAACCTGCACCTGCTCTTCTGGCTCTCGCTCGTTCCCTTCGTGACCGGCTGGATGGGCGAGAACCACTTTCGCCCCGTGCCCACGGCCGCCTACGGCGTCGTCCTCCTCATGTCGGCGATCGCCTTCACGATCCTGCAGAGGGCCCTGGTCGCGGGACGGCCGGGATCACGCCTGGCCCGGGCGGTCCGGAAAGATCACAAGGAATGGGTGTCGCTGGCCATGTACGGGAGCGCCATTCCCATCGCGTTCTACAACCAGTGGATCTCCGACGCGCTCTACGTGACGGTCGCGCTCATCTGGCTGGTGCCGGACCGCCGGATCGAGTCAGTGATCGACGGCGAGGCCTAGCGACCGCTGCCCGGGTCCGCGCTCGAGATCGAGCAGCCGCTCCTTCCGCCACAAGCCGCCGCCGTAGCCTCCGAGCCCGCCGCCGTGATTCACCACGCGATGGCAGGGAATGACGATGGCGATGCGGTTCATGCCGTTGGCGCGCCCCACCGCGCGTTGCCCTTCGGGGTGGGTTTGCACCCCCGAGCCATTCGAGTGTTCATGCTGCTGGTCCTCGAGCTGCTGTGGCGTGGCTACAAGGTCGTCGTGTCGACTCATTCCCCTCTGGTTCTGACCGTCGTCTGGATGCTGCGTCGGCTGCGTGAGGAAGGCGCGGGATGGCAGGCTGTCTGCGATGGATTCGACATCCCACCAGCGAGCAGACAGTCGCTGCAGAGGGTCTCGGCCGCGGCGTTGGAGAAGGACCTCCGAACCTACGTGTTCACGTTCGACGGCGAAGGCAAGGTGGTTTCGAAGGACATCTCTTCCCTGGATCCAGGCGACGAGGACGACGACATTTCGGGGTGGGGAGGACTCACGGGATTCTCTTCGAACTTCGGGCGAGCCGTCCGCAAGGCTGCCAACGAGCGTGTCAGTCCGTGAGTCCTGTTCGCCGTGCGCTGCTTGCCGACTCTATTCTGCTCCTCCGAGTCCAGGATGGTCTCGCCGCACTTGCCAGCGACCACGTCGCCAGCATTGACCCAGGCATTCGCCACGACTTCGCCGACAGTCTCGACACAGACGCCGCCCTCAAGGTCGACCATCCACAGGACCCGCGTTGGGACTACCTAGTTGGTCATGCACCGAGCGGCACCGTCCTCGGCATCGAAGCGCACTCCGCACGCGACGGGGAGGTTGTCACTGTCATCAACAAGCGCAAGCACGCGCTTCTACAACTGCGTTCGCATCTGGTGAAGTCTGTCCAGATCGCTGCCTGGTACTGGATGGCTTCCGGCCGCGTCGACTTCCTTGAGACCGAGCGCGTGGGGCTACGTCTCGCGCAGAACGGCATCGCGTTCGTGGGCAGAAGACTCTTGACGAAGCATCTACCGATGCACGCTCCGAGGCACACGAAGGCGCGAACAAGAACCCGCTGAATCAGCCAGCCAGACCCCCCCAAGGCGTCGGTCGATCCAGCCTGCTCCCGACGGATCCGATTGCGATTCGCCCGAACATGCCGCCGCCGCTACAACCGCGGTGATGGCAAAGCGGCTCTTCCTCATCGACGGCACCGCCCTCGCCTACCGCAGCTTCTTCGCGTTCCAGGGCACCGGCCGTTCGCCGCTGACGACGAGCACGGGCCACCCGACCGCGGCCACCTACGGCTTCTGCATGACGCTGCGCGCGCTGCTCGAACGCGAGCAGCCCGACGCCATCGCGATCGCCTTCGACGGCCCCCGCAGCGACCTCGCCCGCACGCGCATCTACCCCGACTACAAGTCGACGCGCACCAAGATGCCCGACGAGATGAAGCTGCAGCTCGAAGACATCCACGAGGCCACGCTCGGTTTCGGTATCCCCATCGTCGAGAGCGAGACGCATGAAGCGGACGACGTCATCGGCACGCTCGCCGTGCAAGGCCGCGACGCCGGCATGGACGTGTTCATCGTCACGGGCGACAAGGACTTCCTCCAGATCGTCGACGACCACATCAAGCTCTGGAACCTGCGCAGTTCGACGAGCAAGCCCGAGATCCTCGATGCCGCCACGTCCACGGCGAAGTGGGGCGTGCCGCCTGCCAGCATGGTCGACCTGCTGGCGCTCATGGGCGACAGTTCGGACAACGTGCCGGGCGTGCCGAAGGTCGGCGAGAAGACCGCAGTCGAACTGTTGCAGCAGTTCGGTTCGCTCGACGCGATCCTGGCCCGCACGGCCGAAGTCAAGAAGGCGGCGGTGCGGCAGTCACTCGAGGAGAACCGCGAAGTGGCCCTCCTCAGCAAACAGCTCGTGACGCTGCAGCTCGACGTGCCGCTATCGGTCGCGGTGACGGAGTTGCCGGCCCCGGCTCCCGACCCCGAACTGCTGCGACCGCTGTTCCAACGCCTGCAGTTCACGAACCTCCTCGCGCAACTGGCGAGCCAGCCAGCACCGCAGGCCGACGTCGCACAGCACTACGAGATCGTGCGCACGGCCGAGGCCTTGCAGGCGCTGCTGCGCACCCTGCAGCAGACGCCGACCGTCGCCATCGCCGTCGAGACAGCCGGGTCGCAGCCACGCAGCAGCAAGCTCGTCGGCATCGCGTTCGCGCTGGCCCCGGGCCGCGCCGCCTACGTGCCACTCAACCTCGATCCGCCGCTGCTGCCCGGCGGCCGCGCAACCGTGCTCGAGACCTTGCGACCGCTGCTCCTGGCCACCGCTCCACAGAAGATCGCGCACGACGGCAAACGCGTGATGGCTGCCCTGCGCACCATGGGACTCGAGCTCGGCGGCCTCACCTTCGACATCCACCTCGCCAGCTACTGCGCCGAGCCCGGTGTGCAGTCGCACTCGCTCGCGGCACTGGCGCTCAAGCACTTCGCCTACAAGAAGACAGCCCAGAGCGACATCACCGGCACGGGCAAGAAGCAGCGCACGTTCGATCAGGTGGACCCAGCACTCGCCGGCACGTTCGTCTGCGAGGAAGCAGATCTCGTACTGCGCCTTCACGAACCGCTGCAGCGCGAACTGCAACAGCGTCGCGTCGAAGGCATCTACCGCGAACTCGAACTGCCGTTGCAGCCGGTCCTGCTCGACATGGAGTGGGAAGGCATCAACATCGACCGCGAGCACCTTGCGAAGTTGTCGGTCGAGATGCAGCATCGCATCGACGCGCTGCAGCAGCGCGTGTGGGCACGGGCCGGGCACGAGTTCAACCTGGGCTCGCCACCGCAGCTCGGCATCGTGCTGTTCGACGAGCTCGAAGTGCACCGCCTCGCCGAGATGCAGAAGCCCAAGCGCACGCCGACCGGCCAGTACAAGACCGACCACGACGTGCTCGAGAAGCTCGCACCCCACCACGAGGTACCGCAGCTCGTGCTCGAATGGCGCCAGCTCAGCAAGCTCAAGGGCACCTACGTCGACAGCCTGCCCCAGCTCGTCGACGCGACCACGAGGCGCGTGCACACGACCTTCAATCAGGCGGTCGCGGCGACGGGCCGCCTCAGTTCCGAAGACCCCAACCTCCAGAACATCCCGATCCGCACCGACGAGGGCCGCAAGGTGCGCGCCGCGTTCGTGTCGCGCGGGCCGGGCTGGGTGCTGCTGTCGGCGGACTACTCGCAGATCGAGTTGCGCATCCTGGCCCACCTGTCAGGCGACAAGGCGCTCGTCGAATCGTTCCAGCGCGGCGAGGACATCCATGCGCGCACCGCAGCGCTCGTGCACGGGTTGTTGCCCAACATGGTCACGCCCGAACTGCGCAACCAGGCCAAGGTCGTCAACTACGGCCTCATGTACGGCATGGGCGCCTCGCGCCTCGCGAACGAGACGGGCATGAAGCCGCCCGAGGCGAAGAAGTTCATCGAGAGCTACTTCCGCGCGCTGCCCGGCGTGAAGCGCTACCTCGACGGTTCGCTCCAGCAGGCCCGCGCCCAGAAGGAAGTCTGGACGCTGTTCGGCCGGCGCCGGCCGCTGCCCGACATCGACTCGACCAACGCGATGCTGCGCGTCGCCGCCGAGAACATGGCCGTCAACACGCCGCTCCAGGGCGCCGCCGCCGACATCGTCAAGCGCGCGATGCTGGCCGTGCACAAGGCCATCGGCCAGCGCGGACTGCGCGCGCGCTTGCTGCTGCAGGTGCACGACGAACTCGTGCTCGACGTGCCGGAGGACGAACTGCTCGAAGTCGAACGACTCGTGCGCGACGCGATGGCGGGCGCCGCCGCGTTGTTGGTGCCGCTCGAGGTGTCCATGGGCCATGGCCACGACTGGCTCGTGGCCCACTGTGGGAGTGAACCTCCCGGTTCACTCCCTCAGCACCTTCCTTGCGGCCAGTGCCAACAACGTCGCACAGAATTGCGGCACCCGCAGCTGGCCGCCCGTTCGTCTTACAGCGTACCGAGCGTGAGCTCGACGCCGTTGGCCGTGAGCGCGCCGAACGCATTCGTGCCCGGCGGCACCAGCGCAGCACCCTGGCAGAACACCTTCGAGCCGCTGAGCGTTGGCGTGAGCGGGATCACGAGGTTCCACGGCGTCGTCGCGGCCAGCGGGAACAGCGTCTGGATGACCGCGGTCGACGTGTGCAGGAGGCAACCGCCCGCACCGAGGAAGCCGAGGTCCGCGCCAGGAATGATCGCGCTGAAGCCGACCAGGACGAGACCGATGCTGCTCGCCGGGATCGGCACGTTGGTCAGGTTGATGACCTGTGTCGTGCCGAGGATCGGCCGGTTGACGGGATTGAACGCGAGCGCGTTCAGGTCCACCGACACCGAGAACGGCATCGCCGTCGAGATGTCCTTGTTCGGTGGCACCAGCGTGGCGCCGCGACTCCAGCCGACGATGCAGTCCGCGGGCTGGTTGGTCACCGAACGGTAGCGGTACTCGACCGACTGGTTGGAGCGCAGCACGAGCTGGCAGGTGTTGCCTGCCCCCGGCGTGGTCGGCGAGTAGGCCGGCACATTGTTCCACGTGAAGTAGACCGCGGTGCCACTCGGGTCGATGTCGAAGTGGCACGTGCCCCCCTGCTGCGGGTTCAGGTCCACCCAGAGCGGCGCGAACCGCGCGAGGCCGGCCGCGAGTTCGGCGACCGTCGGGGTGAAGTCCGCGTCGGTCGAGGATCCGTTCAGCCAGAGAAAGCCGTTGCTGCACAGGCGCACGGTGGTCGTCGACCCGCCGGGGAACTGGAACAGGAACGGCAGCGCCAGAGTCACCAGCGCATCGTCCAAGAGGCCGAGGTTCGCGGCGACTGGCGTGAACCACGCATTCGGCCCCGACTGGACCGTGTAGCCGGACGCCGTGCGCACGAGACTCACACCCACGGTCGTCACCGCCGTGCCGCTGAGGTCGAACGTGCCGGCCGTGAAGGTCTGCGCGAACGAGGCGTTCGTCTGGTAGCAACCCGCACCGTAGCTGACCGCCGTCGCGAGCCCGGTCACGGACGTGAGCGTGTTCAGCGTCGCTTGCCCCGTGTTCAACGGATCGAGCCAGTTCGACAGGCGCGTGGCGTTGGAACCGCCACCGGCCCACGAGTACGAGAACCTGCCGTAGTAGTCCGACAGGTTGTTGCCACACGCGGCGCTGCCACCGTGCAGCTGACCGATGACGTGATGGAGCTGGTCGAACAGCGGCGAACCCGACGAGCCCGGTTCCGTCGTGCCGGTGTCCCAGTCGACGACGCGCACATGCGTGCCGTCGCCCGGCGGAACCGTGCCGCCGTAGGACGTCGTCTGCGTCGCGTTGTTCTCGAACGAGATCTTCTTGGCGTCCCCGCTCGGGTGATGGATGCCCACGGCGGAGGTCGCGTCGCCAGTGGCACGGTTCCAGCCCGCGTAGGTCACGCCCCACGCCGGATTCGGCGCACTGTTCAGTTCGAC
>JAYUCN010000139.1:0-5995 GCA_043740335.1 Planctomycetota bacterium | reverse complement strand
TCATCAAGCTGCGCGAACTGCAGGACGAGTGCGGCGGCTTCATGGCGTACATCCCGCTCGCGTTCTGGCCCTACCACACCGACCTCGCGAACTTCGGCCACGTCACGACGGGCTGGCTCGACCAGCGTTCGATCGCGGTCGGCCGGCTCATGCTCGACAACTTCCCGCACATCAAGGCGTACTGGATCATGCTGACGCAGGAGTCCGCGCAGACGGCCTTGAGCATGGGTGCCAACGACATCGACGGCACCGTGACCGAAGAGAAGATCACGCACGAAGCGGGCACGACGGAACCGCAGTCGCTGAGCGAAGCGCAGATCGCGCACATCATCCGCGAAGCGGGCTACGAGCCCGTGCAGCGTTCGACGGTCTACGAAGAGATCGGAACGGGTGCCGCGGTCTGAGGCGGGAGCACCAGCACCCGGTACCGGACCGCAGGCGCAACGGCGCAGAATCTCGAACTTTCGGGTGCGCTTGGATCCAGATGGTTCTTCCTGCTGCATGAACACCATCCGCACCCTCCTCGCCACAGCCCTCCTCGCCGGCTTCGCCGCGACGCAGACGACCGGCGTCCCCGGCATCAACGACTACACGATCAACGGCCTCGGCTCGGGCGCAACCTCGTGCTCGTCGCTGTGCTTCCCCAACGGCAACCTGACGCTGAACCTCGCCGTCTCGGCGCCGGCCGGCGCCATCGCGATCGTGCTGTTCAACTTCTGCCCGTGCTCGACATGCTCGCTGGCGGGACCGCTCAACACCTGCAGCCCGTCCATTCCGGCGACGGCGTGCGGCGGCAGCAACCAGTCGCTCGACATGAACCTCACCGCTGCCTGCGGCATCGCGTTCTCCGCGGTGGTGACGACGAACACCGCGGGCACCATGTCCCTGCCGCTGTCGATTCCGCCGATCCCGGGGCCGCCGTGTGCGAGTGCGGTCCTGTCGACGCAGGCGGTCGTCATCGATCCATGCGGGCTCGGCCTGTTCGCGGTGCCCGGTCCGTTCGTGCTGACGCAGTCGTTCACACTGCTGTTCTGAGCGAGCACGCACGAGGCGGTGCATCGGCGCGAGGGCGCTATGATCCGGGCCGGGCCCGCCGCACCTGCGGCGCCCAGGAGTCACCCGATGCAGAACCGTCGCCTCGTCTCGTCGCTGTTCATGCTGGCCGTCGCGAACGCGACACCAGCGCAAGCGCCTTCGCCGCCCGCCGTCCTCGCCGCGCCGGTGCGCCTCGTCGCCGACGGCAAGCCGATCGACATCGGCGCGCTGTCGAGCATCGCGCACGCCGGGCCGTGGCTCGGCGATTTCGACGGCGACGGCGACCGCGATCTGCTGGTCGGCGACTTCCCCGGCTTCTTCTGGTTGTTCGAGAACACGGGCACCGACCAGGAGCCGTCGTTCACGAGCAAGGGCAAGCTGCAGGCGGGCGGCAAGGATGCGAAGACGCCCGTCTATTGATGCATTGCTTCGAGTCCACAGTTGGTGGACCACGATGGTGACGGCATCCAGGACATCGTCAGCGGCTCGTACGACCCGGGCGACATCTGGTTGTTCCGCGGGCTCGGCAAGGGTCGGTATGCGGCGGGGAAGGTACTCGTCGACGAAGCGAGCGTACCGCTCGTTCACCATCCGAAGGAACTGCAGCGCTTCGAGGAACTGCGCAAGACCAAGGGCGAGGAGGACGACGAGGTCCTCCATGCGCGCGTCGCATCGTTCGGCAGCTGGCCCGCGCCCGTCGACTGGGACGGCGACGGCGACCTCGATCTCCTGATCGGCACCTTCAGCGGCCACGTGCATCTGCGCACGAACAAAGGCACGCGGCGCGAGCCGAAGTTCGCGGCGGAGAGTCCGCAGGTCCTCTGTGGGACTTCGCCGCTGAAGGTCGCGATGCACGCGGCACCCGTCGTCGCCGACTGGGATGGCGACGGCACCTGGGACCTCGTCGTCGGGGTCGGCGACGGCAGCGTGCTCTGGTTCAAGAATCGCGGCACGAAGGACAAGCCCGACTTCGCGCCCGCCGTGACGCTCGTCGAGCCGCGCGCGAAGGACAAGTTCCTGCGACAGGTGCTGCTGCCTGGCGACACGCTGCAGCCGGGCGTGCGCGCCCAGATCTGCGTCGTCGACTACGACCTCGATGGCAGGCTCGACCTCCTGGTGGGCGACTACTCGGACGTCGTCGAGGCGCGCGCGGACCTGACCGCGGAACAGCGCAAGGAACTCGCCGAGATCGTGCGCAAGGAAGCCGCCATGGCGAACGGCACGCCCGACAAGGACGAGGCCGAGAAGTTGGCGGCGGCGCGGAGTGCCCTCTGCAGTCCGGGCCGGCGGTGCAGTGCGGTCTGGTTCTACAAGCGCCTCGGTTCGTGACGACGCAGGCAGCCGCCAGAAGCCTGGCCTCGTACGAGCCGACCTACGGCCGAGCGCCGCTGGCGTCGTTCATTGCTGCAGCATCACGGTCTGTGTGGCGCCGCGCTGCACTGCGAACGAGCAGTGATGCGTCGTCCCGTTCGCATCGCGCCACCACATTGAGTATCCGTCAGACCGAACCCTGCTTCATGGACCAGTTCGGCAAGGCCCCAAGCGTCCTGCCGGAACGCCGTGACGACGAACGCGTGCATGACGCCAGGCATTGCCGCCGCACCCTGACCATCCTCCAGCCTCGCCTCGCTCGCTGCTTCGCGCCGGAGCGGCAGCTCGGCGGACACCGTCGTGTTCTCTTCGTTCGATGCCGACGCCGCGGTCGCCATGTTCGTCAGCGACGGTGTGCTGTCCGTCAGCAGCCACCAGACGACGAGCGCAACCGCGATCAGCACCACACAGCCAGCGCGAAGCCAGCGTCGCGAACGTTCGGGCGGCACGGAGGATGCGGGGCCGGACATGGGATTCGACTGCGGCAACCGGAGTCTAGCCCCCAAGCCCTTGAGGCGAACGACACCAGAGATCTTCCGGGTCAGGCACCGCACACCTTGCCGCAGTAGGATCCCCACTCGGCATCGCACCCATCGAGGACCCGCCATGAAACTCCACTCCTTCATCCTCGCCGCACTCACCGCCAGCACACTCCCCGCCCAGTGCCTGTTCACGACCGTGACGACCCAGTCGATCGGTCCGAGCTGCAACGCTCCCTCGACTGGCTTCTGCGCGATCGCCGCGATTCCGGCAAGCCTGAGCACGCTCCTCGACACGGCGAACTGCAGCCTCGAGGTCGCCGTGAACGCGTTCTCTGGCTGCGGTGCGACCGTGCCCCTGCGCTTCCTCGTGCTCGGCACGCAGCCAGCCGCCGTGCCGCTGCCCGAGTTCGGCCTCGGCTGCATGATGCACGTCGCACCGGCGATCCTGCTCGCGACGACCACGAGCTCGTTCCCCCTGAACCTGCCGCCGAACGTAGCGTCGTTGAACTTCCTCGCCCAGGGCGCCGCGCTGAGCACCTTCGCGTTCCCAGGTTCGAGCTGGAACGTACTGGCATTCACCGCAGGACTCGCGATCAGTCTGCAGTAGCAGGAGCCCGCCGCAGCAGCGCCCCCACGAGCGCGAGCGCCGACGTGCCGAGCAGCACCGCATAGGCGCTCGTCATCGTGACGACGAACCGCTGCGGCTCTTCGGTCACCGCCTTGCTGCCGAAGTGCATCGCCACGAGCGCGCCCGTGACGGCCATGCCCGCGAACATGCCGAGCCCGCGCGACTGCGACGCGAGCGCCGACGCCATGCCGCTCCGTTCGCCGTGCATGCTGCTCATGACGATTGCGAGGTTCGGCGACGAGAACAGACCGAAGCCGACACCCTGCGCGCCGAGCACGAACGCCACGTGCAGCACGCCCGACGATGCATCGAGCTGCGTGCCGAGCACCGAGCTCACGACCACGGCAGAGACACCGAACGCCGTGACGAGCTGCGGCCGCATGCGATCGGCCAGCCGCCCCGCGAACGGCGCCACGCACGCCATCACGAACGAGCCGATCGCGAGCACGAGCCCCGCGCGCGGTGCTGCCATGCCCTTCGTCACCTGCAGGAACAGACTCAGCATGAAGAGCGAGCAGTACGCGTTCAGGTAGAGCAGCACCTGCACGAGCAGCGCCTGGCCCAGCGTCCGGTTGCGCACGAGTTCGCGCAGGTCGAGCAGTGGATTCTCGATGCGCAGCTGCAACCACAGGAACGCTGCGAGCAGCAGCGCACCGACGAGGCCACTGCCCCATGCGACCGCCGCGTGCTGCATCGACGCCGTGCCGCCCACGAGCGCGCAGACCGCGAGCACGAGCAGCACGAGGCTCGGCCAGTGCACCCACGGCCCCGGAGCACGCCATCGCGACGCCATGCGCAGGAGGATCGGCACGCCGCCGATCAGGATGAGTGCCGCACCGAAGAAGAACACCGCGCGCCAACCGCAGTTCGCGATGATCGCACCCGCCGCGAACGGACCGAGCGACAGACCCGCGTAGGCAACACCGAGCATCGCACCGAACACGCGTCCGCGTTGACCGACCGGCACGAGTTCGACGAGGATCGCCGGCCCCGTCGCACCACACACGGCCGACGCCACGCCTTGCAGGAAGCGCACCACGAGGAGCGCCATGGCCGACGACAAGAAGCCGATCGCGATCGTCAAGAGCCCGAACGCGACGAGCCCCCACTTGAACAGCGAGCGCCGGTCGGCGACGTCGGCGAAGCGTCCCGCCGGCAGCACGAACGCCGTCGCACTGGCGAGGAACGTCGTCTCGACGAGCCCCAGTTCCGTCGCCGACATCTGCAGCTCCTGCCCCATCGCGGGCAGCGCTATGGCGACTCCCGAGAACATGAAGGGCGGACCAAACTGCGCGGCGACGATCGCCCAGACGAGCAGGCGGTCGGACTGCGGCGGCACGGAGACTCGCGGAGGCACGCGGACCGCAGCGTATCCACGCCGGGTGCTTCTCACCCATCAAGGCTGGCGGACGCTGTGAAAGGCGCGCCACGATCCCAACCACACGGCGCGGCGCTACCATGGCCAGTCACGAGGTGCGCTCGGTGCTTCGTTCTTCCCTTGCCACCATGCTCACTGCCCACACTGCCCTGCTTGCCCTCGTCTGCATCCCACCGCTGCTCGCCCAGACCAACTGGACGCAGCTCGCGCCGACCACGTCGCCACTCGCATTCACGGCGCATGCCATGGCGCACCATCTGCCGACCGACCGGACCGTGCTGTTCGGCGGCGTCTACGCCGGCGTGCGCTACAACCAGACGTGGCTGTTCGACGGCATCACCTGGGCACAGGCGAGCCCGACGAACGTGCCGCCGGCGCGGGTGGCCCACGCCATGACCCTCGACCTCGCCCGCGGCCGGATCGTGATGTTCGGCGGCATCCCCGCAGGAGGTGGCCTGCTCGGCGACACGTGGGAATGGGACGGCGTCGACTGGCTGCTGATGACGCCGGCCGCGGCGCCGACGGCGCGGCGCTCGTTCCCGATGGTCTATCACCCGGGTCGCAACACGGTCGTCTTGTGGGGCGGCTATTCGACGGCCGATCTCAACGACATGTGGGAATGGAACGGCACGAACTGGACGCCGATCGTCACCGCCAACAGCCCTGCCCCGCGGCGTGCCAGTGACATGGCCTACGACGCGGCGACCAACGGGCTCGTGCTGTTCAGCGGCTATCTGCAGTCGAACGACACCTGGCTGTTCGACGGCGTCAATTGGATGCAGCAGTTCCCGGCGACCTCGCCGACGGCCCGCTACGACCACTCGATGGTCACCGACTTCGCGCGCAACCGCATCGTCACGTTCGGCGGCCCGGGCGTCGCCGACACGTGGGAGTGGGACGGCAGCCTCGGCAATTGGCTCAATCGTGTTACCGCCACCCTGCCAGCCGCGCGCAGCGACACCTACCTCTCGTACGACTGGGTTCGCGAACAGGTGCTCATGTTCGGCAGCTCGGCAATACCCGAGACGTGGGTCTATGCGCCGATCCAGCCCGCAAGCTTCGGCACGACGGGCACCGGCTGCGCGGGCACGCTCGCGATCG
>JAYUCN010000138.1:0-2450 GCA_043740335.1 Planctomycetota bacterium | reverse complement strand
CGAAGTTCGATGCCGAACGTGCCCGTGGCGACCTCGAGTCGCTGGCTGCAGATGCCGTTGCCGGCGAACCCGCGGCCCGCCTGCGCGACCCAGATGCGGTAGGTGCTGTCGGCGCCGAGCCCGCGCAACACGAACTGCGCGTTCGCATCGAGTTCGGCGGAACGCTCGCCGAACGCCATGCCGGCCTCGGCGAAGAAGTCCGACGCGTCGCCGCCCAGCATGCCCATGAACCCCGTCGCGTCGCCTTCGGTCTTGGGGCGAGCCGCGGCCACCACGCGCAGGCCCTTCACACCATCCGGCATGCCGACGACGCGACCGCGGATCTCGGCGCCACGCTGCATGGTGACGACGATGTCGCGCAATTCCTGGCCGGCTTCGACCACCAGGGCCGCGCGGCGCGCCGTCGGGTGGTCGGCATGGCGCGCGCGCAGCGAGAACTCGCCGGCGGACACATGCGCGAGTTCGAACCGACCTTCGGCATCGCTCACGGTGTTCTCCCCGCCGCGCAGGGACTCGATGGCCGTCGCTTCGGGCACGTCGAACTCCATGCCACCGAACATGCGGTCTTCGACGTCGGGTACGCGGCTCACGCGAGCGCCGACGATGGGGTTGCCCTGCGCATCGAGCACGCGCCCGGCTACGATGCCGCCGCGCAGGAGGGTGAGGACGCCGATGTCGACGTCCGCGTTGGCAGGCCGCGGCACATTGCGATCGAGGATGCCGTGTCCACGCGCCAGAACGCGCAGGCCAACGCCCCTGGACGTACCGCGAGCCTGGATGCGAAAGCGCCCCTCGCTGTCGGTGCTCACCTCGGCGCGATCCTCGAGTTCCTTGCGCGCACTCTCCAGCATCGTCTGCGGGTCGAGGTCACCGAGGTCAGAGGCGTCGAAGCTGTTGAAGTCGAGTGCCCCCGAAGCATTCGCGAAACCCATCCCCGGCGCACCGATCACCAAAGCACCTGCAATCGGGCGACCATCCTGGCCAACCACCTGACCGACGATCGCCGGCTTGTCGACCAGGGCGCTGGCGACAACCGCCACGCGTTCGTCCGTCGCACCGTTGGGCGTCGACACCGCCGGTTCGCCAGTCGTGGCATCGGCCCCGGTGCGCACCGGCCCGGCGGCCAGCAAACCATCCACTGAGTTGACGGGCACGGGTGGCAGGACTGGGTCCGTGCTGCCGAACCCGAATCGCCAGAAGGCCAGGCCACCGAGGAGCAGGAGCAGGAGAACGATGCCGAGATTGCGATTCGATTGCATGTGAGGCCGACCGGCAATGTAGACCGGCAGTGTAGGCGCTTTCGGCAACCGCGGGCCAGGCATCTGGCTGTCTGCGGCCACCGGTCGCCCATAGGGCCCCTGGTAGCCGAGGCAACGGGTTCTCGGTCGCTGCCGAGAACAGTCCCCGATGTCTACGGGCCCGGTCGCTTTGACCACCGCGCCAGATACTCCTTCATGCGCAGCTTCCGCACCGTGTTCGTGCTGCTCATGTAGCGCACGACACCGTAGATCGGCCGCTCCGGCGCCCACGGCCGGTCGTAGCGACCGAGGACCCACGCGATGCCCGAGTACGAGTTCGGGTCGCGGCCATCGAGCGCATAGCGGTTGTTCAACTCGACGAGGATCGCCATCGCCGCCGTCGGCGTGCGCGTCCGCTCGAGCACCTTCTTGCCCCACAGCATGCGCAGGTAGTTCTGCAGCGCGCCGCTCGCACGCAGCTGCCGTTGCGCGGCATTCCAGACCTCGTCGTGCGTCGCCGAGGCGGCGAACTCCTCGAGCGAGTAGACGTGCTCGCGCGGATCGTCGGCGTGCTGCTGCAGCGTTGCCTTCGCCCAGGTCGGCAACGACGCAAGGTCCGCGTAGTCCTCCCGCTGCCAGCACCAGTTGTAGCCGAGCTCGCGCCACGTCACGAACTCGTCGAAGAACGACTCGGCGGCGGCGCTCATGCCGAGCCAACCGCGCTGGCCACTCGTCGTCGGCTTGATGCCGGCGCGACGCCAGTCCTCGTGTCTGGCGAGACCGGCGAACACCTGATGCGCGGACAGGTGGCCGAAGTGCAGGTATGGCGACAACCCACTCGCGCAGTCGGCGTCGGGGTCGCTGCGTTCCACGGCGCGCTGCAAGGCGAAGTTCGCGCGGCGGCGGCGCGCCGCGATCATCCAGTAGAGGACGAAGGCACCATCCGCTCGCCGCGGGCGATCGTTGACGGCGCGAATGCGAACTTCGGGAACAACAGTTGGCATGGACTCGGGGTACTTCGCGCGCCGGACGAGGATGCACGCGACCCGCACTTGGCGTATCCTCGCCGGCTGCGAGCCATGAAGCGAGGCAACAAGCAACTGCTGGTGGTCGGCGACCGCGTGCTCGTAAAACCCGAGAAGACCGGGGGCATGACCAAGGTCGGCCTGTTCCTGCCACCCGGCGTGCTCGAGAAGGAAGAAGTGCGCAGCG
>JAYUCN010000137.1:0-2451 GCA_043740335.1 Planctomycetota bacterium | reverse complement strand
CCGCCGCTCCGATCGCTGACGCGACCATCGCCTTGCGTCACAACCACCGCTTCGGCCAGCAGCCCGGCATCGGCGCGTTCGCGCTGGCCCTCGGGCGCCGCGACCCCGCGCAAGCACTCCAGGTGCTCGGCGCTGGCCACAGTGACCTCGTGCACACCACCGACGCTGCCGCTGCCCTGGCTGCCATCGGGCCGACCCTCGTCTTCGCCGCGAGCGCCGAGGATCCTGCCGCCGCCCTGCTGCGGCTCGGCCGCGGCCGCATCCTGACCGCGACCCGGCACGGGCCGAACGGAGCCAACGACTGGAACGAGCGCGTCGAAGCGCTGCTGCGCCAACACGGCCTTGGCCTCGACGGACCGTGGTACGTGGGCCGCCCGATCCTCGTCACCACCAACGATCCGCACGAGAAGATCTGGAACGGCGACCTCGGTGTCGTCGGCCGCGGCCCCGACGGCACGCTCGCGGTCTGGTTCGCCGGAGCGGACGGGCCGCGGCGCGTGCCGCCGTCCCGCCTGCCGCCGCACGAGACGGCCTGGGCGATGACCGTGCACAAGGCGCAGGGCAGCGAGTTCGACGAGGTGCTGCTCGTGATGCCCGACCGGGCAGGACCGCTGTGGCAGGCGTCGCTCGTCTACACGGGCGTCACGCGCGCGCGGCAGCGCGCAATCGTGCTAGCGGACCCGACGCTGCTCGGTGCGTGCCTTTTGCACTGGCCCTCGCGCAGTTCGGGCCTCGCCGACGGACTCGCCGAGACCTGACGCCTCGAGTCCCGGCGGCAGCCACGCCTACCACGGCCGCCGGTAGCGCGTCTCGTCGAGTTCGGCGGGACCGAGGTAGTCGAGCGTCGCCAATCGCTGATGGCCCTTGTGCCCTTCGATGTCGATCTCGAGGCGCGTGATCTCGCCCGTCGACTCGTGGCACAGCACGCGCACGGAACGCAGCCTGGGTGTCTTCTCGTTGGGATCACACCTGGCCTCGAGGCGCAGCAGGCTCGTGCCTTCGGCGCCAGTCTCGCGCCCGACGACGCGCAGGTCGGAGGAACGTGCGAGCCGTTGCACGAGCGCGTGCAGGTCGAGATAGACGGGATCGACCGATCCCCACACGAGCGCCAGCGGGCGCTTGCCCGGTTCGAGCCTCTCGGCGTGACGCACCTTCTGGCCCTGGACCCACATCTCGCTGCCGTCACAGCCGACCAGGGAGTCCGCCATCTGCATGGGGCCGAAACCCAGTCGACCTTCGATCACGAAGTGCATGCCGGACCGCGTCGTCAGCATCATCGTGTTCTGGAGGAACGGTCGCCCGCCCGGCCCGAGCGTGCGTTCGTTCACGGCGAACCGGCGGTCGACGGGCTGTGCGAGTCGATCGGCCACTCTTGCCATGACATCTCGCGCCGCCGGCTCGGGTTTGCTGCGCGGCGTGATCGAATACAGCAGCACGACGGCTGCCATGGCGGCGGCGGCGATGAGCCAGCGGCCGCTGCGACGCGCAGTGCGGCGCCCGGTGCGGCGTCGGATGCGTTCGATCGTGGCCTCTTTGCCTGCTGCTCGGTCCGGCACTCCGTTCGCGTACATGGCTCGCAACAGACCGTGCATGGAACGCTGGCCCGCGAGCCAGGGCTTGGCAGCGTACGGCGGGTCACCGCGCAGTGGCTCCCCTCGGCGCCCGTCCGCCAACGTGTCGTCGAAGTCGCTCCACTCGTCGACCGGATCACGGTCCCCGTTCATGCGACTTCCTCCTGCTCGGCCGGCATCTTGCTGCGCAAGCAGCGCTCCAGCGCGGCGCGCGCCCGCTGCAGCAGTTTCTTCGCCGCCTCGAGCTGGATGCCGAGCCCCGAGGCGATCGCCTTGCACGGCTGACCATGCTCGTAGTGCTGGTCGATGGCCTGCCGCTGCGCCGGCGACAGGCATTCGAGACAGCCCTGCAACGCTTCGATCTGCTCGTCGAACGAGGCGCCGCGCAGGGTGTCGAAGTGACCAAAGCTCTTGCCGAGCGTGTCGAGGATCGCGTGGTCGCAGACGTAGAGCCGGCTGCGACCGAGCTTGCGCCGGAAATTGAGCAGCAGCTTGCTGGCGATGCCGCGCACCCAGGGCCCGAACGGCCGCTTGCAGTCGTAGCGGTCCAGGTTGCGCCAGGCGACGAGGAAGGTCTCCTGGAGCAGATCCTCGACCGTGCTCGACTCGCGCACCGAAGCGAACAGGAAGGCCTGCACCGAGTCGTAGTGCTCGCGCACCAGGGTCTCGAAGAGGCGGGAGGAGTCCACGGGTGGTGGTTGTCTCCCGCCCGGGTTCAGGGACACCGGAGTGACCCGAACCTGCGTTTCCGCCCTTTCCAGGTCGGCTATGGCACAGCCGCGGCCGGTCCGTCCATGTCATCGGCACGGAACCAGATCGTCTCTTCGAGCAGCTCGCGCAGCACCGCCGTCGCATAGGCCCCGCGCGGCAGCACGAACTG
>JAYUCN010000136.1:0-6017 GCA_043740335.1 Planctomycetota bacterium | reverse complement strand
CCCTGCTGGAGTTGTTCCTGTTCGATGCTCACTGGTCGATGCTCACTGCGCCCGCTCACCCGGCCAGGTCAGGGCCTCGATGGTGGCGCGCGGCGAGTAGTCGCCGTGCTGGTTCATCCAGCGGAAGTGCTCCATCGCCGTCTGTGCGGCCATGCCCCACGGACCGAGCACTTCGATCTCCTGCCGCGCGCCGGTCTTCTTGACGTCGCGCGCGGCGATGGCGAGGAACGGTTCCCGCACATTCTGCTCACGCTGCTGCCAGTCGCGTGTGGACCTGGCCAGCGAGAGGCCGTCGTAGCGCACACTGAACCGGAACATCAGTTCCCGGCAGCGACCCTGGTAGAAGAGCGCCTCGTAGGCCGGCTCCTTCGCCTGCAACAACGGCTCCAACTCGTCCTGCGCACGCTGCAGTCGTTCCTTGGCCTCTGCATCGAGTTCCCTGGCCGCATCGGCCTCTCCCTGTTCGCGCGCGATGGCGGCCCGGTCCATGAGGGCCTGCCCAGCCTTGAACAGGGCCCTCGCGACACACTGATGATCCTCGGAGCCGTGGATCTGACCGCGCAGAGGATCGTGCTGGAGAGCGGCTACGGGCGGCACGATCGGCGGGCTGCTCACCGGTGCGGCGGCCGCTGCAGTACCAGCAGCCCCGACGACTGCGGTGCTGACGTCGTTCGGCAGCCGCAGGGGCGACGGCTGCGCCACGCCCGCCTGGGGCACGCTGACGAAGGTGCGGTCGCGGACCTCGTGGGCGGCTCGCTCGGTGGCCTCCGCTCGCAGCTGGTCCACCGCCGTCCGCAGCTTGTTGTAGCGCTCCAGCAGCGTGGCGGTCGCGGCGTCCTGGTCGCGCTGTTCCTGCCACAACTGCTCCATGCCCGCGGTGGTCACCGTTCCCGCTGAACGGAACTGGCGCTCGTCCTCCTGGCCGGGCAACCCGAGGTCGTGGCGCAAGCGCAGGTCGATGAGCCGGTCGACCTCGGTGCGGTTCTGCTGCAGTTCGCGCTGCGTCCTGGCGAGCTCCGTCGGGCCCGTCTCCGCCCCTTGCGCGAGGGCTGCGGCAACCGGCATCAGGACCGCGGCGACCAGCGCCATCACATTGGTCATCGCAGGATCCCTCGATAGGCATCGGCGGCATGTTCGAGCTTGCCGAGACGCGTGTAGGCGTCGCCGATCATGGTGGAAGTACGGCTGCGCAACGACGGATCCTGGATCTGGGGCGCCATGAGCACGGCCTGCGGCGGGAAGTCGGCGACGTGCTTGCTGGCGATGGCCTGCTCGTACAGTGCCACGATGGTCTTGAACCGCGCCCGGTCGCCGACCCCACCCTCCTGGTCGAGCAGTGGCCGCGCCACCGCGATGGCACGCTGCCATTGCCGATCCGCGAGCATCTCGTCGACCAGGAACAAGGTCAGCTCGGGCTCCTCGCCGCGCAGCACCATCTGCTCCAGTTCGAGGAACGCGCTTTCCTTCTCGCCGAGTGCCAAGGCCGTGCGCGCCCAGACGCGCAGCGTGCGTTCTCGCCAGCCGCTCGACATGCCGCCCAGGTGACGCACCCGGGCTTCCACGCTCGCTGCACGCGCCTGCACGAATCGCTTCTGCGCGAGATAGGACTCCGCCAGCAGGACGTAGGCGATACCGCGCCGCGGATCCGACTCGGCATGGATGAGGAACCACTCCAGCGAGCGCATCGCCAGCTCGTGCTGCTTTTGGCCCAGGGCTCCGTAGCCGAGCAGGAAGTGGTAGTCGAGGAACTGGCGAGCCGAGAGCTCGGTGAAGTACGGCGACTCGCGCAGCGTCAACATCGTCTCGTGCACGGCCTCGGGCTGCTCGAGCAGGAACTGGGCCTGCCCGGCCAGCAGCCAGACGTCGAGCATCTCGACCGAATCGAGCAGCCGGATGACGCGGGCCTGCAATTCGCTCTGGCACCTCTGCGCCTGCTGGCGCACGAGTTCCTTCTCGGTCTCCGCCATCGCCGAGCCGAGCATCGCCCGCCCGAGCAGGATGGTGGCAGGCGTCACTTCCGGAGCGTTCGGCAGCCGCTCGAACAGGCGCCGCGCCCATTGCTCGGCCTGCTCGTACTCCTGCTTCTGCTTGCCGCGATCGGCCTGCCCGCGCGCGAGGTCCAGGTGGCACTCGCCGATCGCGAGGATCGCAGAAGCGACATGGTCGTGCGGGCGCTTGTCGTAGGCCTCGGTGAAGAACGTGATCGCCGTCTCGAGGTCGCCACTCTCGACGAGCATCTGGCCCAGGTTCATGCGCACCTGCACACCCTCGCTCTGCACGATCGGTTCGTACTGCAGCTCAGAGCACAGGAACGACCGGTACCACTGTCCGGCGACCGCGCGCAACCGTTGCCGTCCCGACTCAGTGACCGCCGACGGCGTGCGCACGACGTGCAGGGTGGAACGCGCGCCTTCGACCGGCTCGGCCTGCGCGAAGACGCAATCAGCGCCGGCGGCGACGGCGACCAGTTGCGCCACCATGCGCGGATCCTGGTCCGCGAGGTTGAGATCGACACTCTCGAAGCGGAGATCGTTCTCGAGCGGCTGACTCTCGATGGTCAGGTTCCAGCCAACGGCTGCGGTGAGCCGGCGCAGAGTGTCGAGACAATCCACCTGACGGGCATCCGCGGCGACGACGACGCGAGCCGGCAAACCCTCGACTGCCGGCAGGGAACGTACGACGAACAACTCGTCGCGCTGCGGCGGCGCCTGCACGACGGCGGCCAGCACGAGAGCGGCGACAATCACTTGCCACGCTCCTCGTTACCCTTGTCCTGCCCACGCAGCCGGGTGGTGGTCTCTTCGAGTTCCTGCAGGCGCGCCTGCTCGGCCGCGGCGTTGGCCTGCTGCCGGTAGCTGTCACCGAGCTGGAGGTAGGCCTCGGCGACGTGCTTGTAGAGCCAGCTCGGGATCTGCCGCTGCTGCAACAGGAAGCGCGCCCACACGCGCCGCAACCCTTCCTGGTCCCCGCTCTCGGCCGCAGCCTTGGCCATCATCACGAGATCCTCGGGCAAGGAGTGGCTGTTCTCGATCGCGTCGGCGCGGCGCTGGTACTCGCGCGCGGCCTTCGTATCGTTGTTGCACGCCGCGTAGTGGGCGAGCGTCATGAGCACGTTGAGCCGCTGGCTCGGTGCCATGCGCGGCGAATCGGCGAGGTACTGCTCGAGGATTCCCACCGCCTGCGCGAAGTCGTGCTGCTCGGCCGCCGCCAGCGCGCGGTTCCACGGTTCGTTGAACCTGGCCGCCGGCGCCGGCATCGGGCTCGGCGCGGCAGACGGCGCGTGATCGTCCGCGGGAGCGACAGTCGGCTTGCTGCCAGGTTGCGACACCGGCAGCATCGCGACGACGAACATCGCGAGCACGTTGACGACGAGCAGGCCACGCAGTGCGAGTTCGCGTCGGCGGCTGTTGCGCACCTGCGGTTTCTCGCCTTCCCGCAAGTTGGCGCGGGCCGCTGCGAGGGCCTGCTCACCCGCTGCGAGCGCGTGCTCGGCAGCACGCAGCGCCTCGACATCGAGATCGCGGGTCGGCGGCGGCGGGCCGGCGGCCTTGCTCGCGGCCTTGGCACCTGCCGCCATCAGGTCGGGAAGCGGCGTGCCCGGTGCTGCTGGCGTAGTCGGGGTAGGCCCGGTCGCTGCAGCCGTCGTCGTCTTGGTGCCGTTGTCATCGCTCACGGGCTAACTCCAGAGGTCGGCGAAGACCGCCGGCAAGCGGGGTCCGACCTTCTCCCTCATCGGCATGTCATGGGCTCTTCCCTGATCCGACAGCGAGGTTCGCAGCGGTTCGGGGACGTTCAGGAAATGCACGCGGTGCCCGATGTCGCGCCGCCGACGCGCCCGATCGAGGCAGGCGGCGAACTGTGCTGGCGACAGCGACGTCCCGTCGAAGTCGATGGCGAACTCCCCCGCTTCAGGCCAGGGCCGTTCCGGGGCGACCACGGGCACCGAAGGGTCGGGGCGACCATCGCGGCACAGACGAAGGTCGAGGCGCAGCCTGCCCTGCTTCGAAAGGATCCGCAGGTCGCCACCGAGCGTGGCGAGTCCGGCGATCGCGTTCTCGTCGTCGAGGTCGGCTTGCACCACGAGGAACGCGCCATCGTCGAGAGTCTCGACAACCGCATCGTCCGGCAGGTGCCTGCGCACGGCGTCGATCACCGCCTGCACGTCGAGCGGCGGGGGGCAAGGCCCGAGTGGCGCGGGTGCCAGCACCGCGGCCAGCGCCGCGAACAGCCGCGCGGGCGCGACCGGTTTGGTCAGCACTTCACGCACAGCGGCGTGTCGCCGGACCTCCTCGGGGTGACCGCTCACGGCCACCACGGGGCATGGGCAATCGGCAAGGAAGCGTGTCGCCACGCCGTCAGGGAGACGCCAGTCGGTGATGACGACGTCGAAGGCCGACGCCGCGATCGCGGCGATGGCGCCCTCGCAATCGCCGGCCGTGTGCACGTCGTGGCCCTGGCGGCGCAGCAGCGTGGCCAGGCCTTCGCGAATGCCCGGCTCGTCGTCGACGAGAAGGCATCTCATGCCAGGGCGGGTCGAGCGGCCGCGAGCGGCAGCGTGATCGTGAAGCGCGTGCCGCGCGCCAGCGGCACGCAGCGCACGCGGCCGTGGTGGGCCTTGACGGTCGTCGCCACGGCGAAGAGACCGAGGCCCGTACTGCCGCGCGTCGACCACCCGGCGACGAAGATGCGTTCAACGTGTTCGCGCGCGACCCCGGCCCCGTCGTCTTCGACATGGATGCTCACTTCGGCGCCCAGACTCTGGGCGGCGATCCGGATCGTGCGCGCGCCCGCCTGCCGTGCGTTCTCGCAAAGGTTGTCGAGGGCGCCCTCCAGCAGGGTCCGGTTGCCCGGCACCACCGATTCCGCCGGGCAACTGACCACCTCGGCCGCATGGCGCGCGGCGACGGTCTGGACGAGCTCGTCGACGTTCACCATCGTCGTTTCTGTGCGACCGATGCGCGCGAGCGCGAGCCAGCCGTCGATCAAGGCGGTCATGCGGTCGAGGTCGCGCAGCACGCCATCGAGCACGGGCGCCCTGGGGTCACAGGCATCGATCATCTCGCGCGTGAGCATGACCCCGGTCATCGCCGAGGCCAGCGGGTTGCGCAGTTCGTGGCCGAGCAGCCCGGGCAGGCGATCGGATGCGACGGGGTTCACACGACCACCTTCGAACGCATCGGCCGCTTGCCGAGTTCGTAGACGCGGATCTTGTTGTAGAGCGTAGTGCGATTGATGCCGAGGATGGCCGCGGCGCGGCTGATGTTCCACTGCGTGTCGTCGAGCACCTTTGCCACGAGCTGGCTCTCGAGCGCGCGGATCGAACGGTCCTGGCCTTCGAGCACCACGGCCGTGCGGTCGATCTGGTCGCTGCCGTCCGGATTGCCGCCCGTGAACGTCGGCAGGTGCAGTTCGTCGATCATCCCGCTCGCGCAGACGATGCAGGCATGTTCGATCGCGTTGCGCAGCTCGCGCACGTTGCCCGGCCACGTGTATTCACAGAGCGTCTCCATCGACTCTTCGGTGAAACCAGACAGGGCCTTGCCCATCTGCCGGCCGATCTGGTCGAGGAAGAAGTGCGACAGCAGCGGGATGTCGGCGGCCCGTTCGCGCAGGGGCGGCACGTTCACGGTCATGACGTTGAGCCGGTAGAAGAGGTCCTCGCGGAAGCCACCCGTCTGCACCATCTGGCGCAGATCGCGGTTCGTGCTCGCGACGATGCGCACGTCGGCCGACACGTCCTGCACGCCACCGACGCGCCGGAACGTGCGTTCCTGGAGCACTCGCAGCAGCTTGGCCTGCGCGCGGGCGGACAGCTCGCCGATCTCGTCGAGGAACAGCGTGCCGCCGTCCGCGTCCTCGAAGAGCCCCGCCCGGTCGCCGACGGCGCCGGTGTAGGCGCCGCGGGCGTGACCGAAGAGCTCCGCCTCGAGGAGATCGTCGGACAGCGCCGCGCAGTTGATCGCGCAGAACCGGCGATCGCGGCGCGGCCCGAGCCGGTGAATCGCGCGCGCGACGAG
>JAYUCN010000135.1:0-6019 GCA_043740335.1 Planctomycetota bacterium | reverse complement strand
GGCGTCGTTCTGCGTCGTGTCCGCAGGTGGCGTGCTCGGACTCGCCACCGGCATGTCGGCGCAAACGCCGCCTCCTCCGGTGGTCGATGCGCCGGTGCGCTTCGAGCGGGTCCTCTGGTGCAGCGACCTTCCCAAGGGGGCAGCGCTCGCCAAGGCCCAGGGCTACACGGCCGTCCAACTCGGCCGCGGCGGTGACCCCGCGGTGGCCGAGGAACACGGGCTCGGCTACTACCTGGACCAGCCGATCGGCAAGGGCTGCCTGGAATTGCGCGACGAGCAGTGGCAACCGCTGCAGCAGGCGTACGAGAAGACGCGCGATCCAACCGTGCTGATTCGTCCTGGCTGCTTCTCGACGCCTGGTCTCCTGACGCAGCTCGCCGTCGATGCCGCCGACGAAGTCGCGCGAGTTCGCCGACCGGGATTGCGGTTCGTGGCCCTCGCCGACGAGGCTTCGGCGACCCGGCACGACGCGCCGCTCGACACCTGCCAGTGTGAGCACTGTGCGGCGGCGTTCCGGGCGTTCGTGCAGCGGCGCTACCGGACCATCGATGCCGTGAACGAGCTGCTCGGCACCCACTATGCGCGCCTCGAGGACATCGTGCCGGTCAGCACCGACCAGGTGCGGCGGCGCGAACTCGGGGAACCGCTGTTGCCGGCCGACCTGCGCGCGTTCGCCGTGCGACTCGACTTCGTCGACGAACAATTCGCGCACGCGGTCACGACGATCGCCGCGAGCGTGCAGCGGACGGCGCCGGGCGTGCCCGTGGGTCTCACGGGACTCCAGGTGCCGGGCGCCTTCGGCGGCAACGACTATGCGCGCTTCCTGCCACAGCTCTCGCTCGTGGAACCGTACGCGATCGGCGGGGCCGTCGAGCTTGCCCGCAGTCTGCTGCCACCCGGCGCGCACCGCTACGCGACGCTGTTCGCACCCGCTGCGGGGTCACCCGAGAGTGCCCTGCCGCTCGCGGCGTTCGTGGGCGCCCAGCTCGCGGCGATGGCGAGTGCGGGCCTCGCCGGGGTCGTGGTGTGGAACGACGGCACGGTGGCCTCGCCCGATGGCAAGCCGACGCCGTTCGGTGCTGCGGTCATGCAGGGCTTGCAGCGCCTGCAGCCCGTGCTCGATGCCTGTGCGGGTGCATCCATCCAACCGGGTCCGGTCTGGATGCTCGAGTCGCAGGCTTCCGTACGGGTCTGGTGGATGCTCGATTCGGCGGCGGACGGCCTCACGTGGGTGCGGCGCCTCGCCTCGTACGAACAGACCCACAGCACGAGCCAGGCCGCGCGCCTCGGCTGGATCCGCCTCTTGCAGGATCTCGGTCTGCAGCCCCACTTCGTGGCGGAAGCGCAGCTGCCCGAGCGGCTCCTCCAGCAGCGTCCTCGCTGCCTCGTGCTGCCAGCGACGATTGCGCTCTCCGACCGGGCGGCTCAGGCGATCCTGGCCTACGTCCAGAGTGGTGGCACGGTGCTCGCCGACCACAGTGCCGCGCTCTACGACGACAGCCTGCAGCGCCGTCACACGGGTGCGCTCGATTCGCTGTTCGGCATCACGACCCGCAGCTTCGCCTGGGACGATCTGCTGGTGCGCGAAGGCCGTTCGACGGCGCGCGAACCGGGACTGCCGCTGGCCGAGCGCCGCCTCCAAGGCCGGCTCGGCGAACGACGGCGCGATGGCGATGCCTTCCTCGAACTGGCGCAGGGGCGCGGCCGCGGCGTGTATCTCAATGCGCCGGTGGCCATGTACGGACCGTGGCGGCTCGACGAGCAGCAGGTCGAACCGGCGCGCGAGCTGCGCCGCCGCGTGCGCGCCGTGCTGCAGCAAGCAGGTGTGCAACCGCCCTGCGAGGTGCGTGGCGAGGGGCTGCCGACCTGCATCGAACGCCAGGCTCTGCGCCTGCGCGACGGCCGTTCCGTACTCGCGGTGCGCGTGAATGCACTCGACGCACCGGCCGTCCTGCAGCGCCTCGCTCTGGCGGGACCGCGCGCCGTGCAGATCGAGTTCCCGGTGGCGCACACGCTGCGGCAGCTGGGCGGCGACGACCTCGGCACCGCCACGCGCTTCGAACTGCGGCTCGATGCCTTCGGGGCCCTGTTCCTCGAGGACGTGCGTTGAACGGCGTGCTCGGCACCAAGGTGTTTGCGACCGGGTGCGACGAGGCGACGGCGATCCTGATCTCGGACCTGCACGTGCCGGCGCACGGTGGTGCTGTGCTCGCATTCCTGCGCGGTGCCTTGGCGGCGGCGCGGCAACTCTCGGCGCCGGTGCATGTGCTCGGCGACCTGTTCGATTCCTATGTGACACCAGCGCAGGTGCGCACCGGTGTCTGGTGCGAGGTCGCGGCGTTGTTCGCGCAAGCGGCGGCGGCCGGGGTCACGATCGATGTGCTGCACGGCAACCGCGACTTCCTGCTCGGGCCGGAGTTCCAGACAGCGAGCCGGGCGCGGGTCGTCGCCGGCGGTCTGCGCGGGCGCCTCGCCGGGGTCGACACGTTGCTATTGCACGGCGACGAACTCTGTCAGAACGACCTGCCCTACCAGCGCGCCAAGCGCTGGCTGCGCCATCCGGCGACGCGGTGGCTGGCACGGCAGCTGCCGCTCCGGGTCGCGCTGGCCGTCGCCGAACGCGCCCGCCGACGGAGTCGCCAGGTCATTGCCGGTGGCGACCAGCAGCGGTTCCTGCCGACCGCGGCCGCGGTCGGGGCGGCCTTCGCAACCGGCATCGGCCGTCTCGTCTTCGGCCACATCCACCGGCACAGCTATGGCCAGAACATTGGCAGTGATGGCAGTGACTACTGGGTCCTGCCCGCCTTCGACGCTACGGGCATCGGGCTCCTGGCCAGGAACGGAGCCATCGGCTCGGTGCGTTTCCTCGATGCGTCGGGTCGGTTCGAACCCGTAGAAACCCCGCCGCCGTGTCCGTTCACGGCGTGATCAGCCGTCGACGGCCGAAATCGACGTTGCCTCTGCCGCTGGCCGCTCGCTAGACTTGGCGCCCCTTTCGTCGGACCAGGGGTCCGACACCGGATCGTCGGCCGCGGTCGTGGTCCGGCCGCGATCTTTTCCAATCAGGATCGATTCGTTTCCCAGATCCATCCGCAGCGTGACTCGTCCTCCCAGTGAAGCCGTTTCGCTCCCGGGTACCGCCGGTTCGCCCGGCGGTCCGGTCGAAGTGGTCGCGATCGACGGGCCGTCCGGTGCAGGCAAGAGCACCGTCGCGAAGTTGTTGGCGCAGCAGATCGGCTTTCAGTACCTCGACACCGGGGCGATGTACCGCGCGATCACCTGGCACTTCCTCCAGGCAGGTTGTGCTCCCGCCGAGTGTGCCGGCGATCCGGACCAGGGCATGGCACGCATGCAGGCGGCGTTGGTCGCGGCCCGGCTCGAACTGCGCGGGGGACGTCTGCTGTTGAACGGCCGCGATGTCACGTCGCACTTGCGCACGCGCGAGGTCGAGTCGCAGGTGTCCGCGGTGTCGGCCCTGGGGTTCGTGCGCGCCGCGATGCGCGACCTGCAACGCGGCGTCGCTGTCCGGCCGGTCGTTGCCGAAGGCCGCGACATGGGCTCGGTGGTGTTCCCCGACGCGCGCTGGAAGGTCTACCTCGATGCCGCGCCCAGCGAACGCGCGCGCCGCCGCAGTCAGGACTTCGCCCGCCAGGGTCGCCAGATCAGCGAACTCGACGTGCTCGAGGAAATCCTCGTGCGCGACCGACTCGATACCACGCGTTCGGATGCGCCGCTGCGGCAGGCGGCCGATGCGCTCTACGTGGACTCGACCGGCCTCACGACCGAAGCGGTGGTTGCCCTCCTGCTCGATTTCGTGCGGCAACGCCTCGGCACGCGCGCGCGGGAGGCCCGATGAGCGACGCCGTGAGTGACGCTGGCACGAACCCTGGCAGCCTGCGTCGCGTGCGGCGCAGCGCGTTCTGGTGGGGCCTCTCGCGGGCCTTCCTGCTCTGTGGCTGCAGGCTCTGGTTTCGTCTGCGCGTCGAGGGTCGCGACCACATGCCGGCGACGGGTCCGGTGTTGCTCGTCAGCAACCACGCGAGCTACGTCGACCCCAGCCTGGTCGGTGTCTCGGCCGGCCGGTGGGTGGGCTTCCTGGCGCAATCCGGACTCGGGAAGTTCCCACCGCTGCGTTGGTGGCTCGGTCAGGTGGGCGTCACGCTCATCGACCGCACCGCCCCCTCGAAGGACGCCATGCGCCTCGTCGCCGACTGCCTGCGGGCCGGCGAAGTGGTCGGGATCTTTCCGGAAGGGACCCGCAGTGCCGACGGCTCCGTTGCCCCGTTCCGCACGGGCGTCGAGTTCCTCGTGCGACGCACTGGCGCCCCCGTGGTGCCGGTCGGCATCGACGGTTCCTTCCGCGCCATGCCGCGCGGGGCCTGGCTGCCGCGCCCGCGCAAGGTGATCGTGCGCTTCGGCGAACCCTGGTCCGCCGAGCGGGTGCTGGCCCCGGGTGGCACTGAGGCGCTGCGCCACCGCGTCGCAGAACTCGCCAAGTCGCCATTGGCCGACGGTCGATCCACCAAGTCCTCGCTGACGCGCGCTGGCGCGGCGAGAGACCCAACCTCCTCTGCCGGGAGCGGGGCGTGAGCCCCGTCCTCGGCGACCGCCGATCGGATGGTCCGATCGTCGGGACTGTGACCTCCTCGCTTGCCGGTGCGTATACCGGACCGGCGGGGTCTTTCATCGTCTGTCGGTTCCCCTTCTCCCCTCAACCCCGTTTCGTTTGATGCACGGCAAGAATCTGATCAAGAAGTTCTCGATGTCCCCCGACGAGCTTTCGCGGCTCACGTCGGAGGCGCTCGGCAGTACGACGCTCGCCGAACTGGACACCGCCATCGGCAAGACCGTTGCCGAACTGGCGCCCAACAAGATCGTCCGCGGCAAGGTCATCAAGGTGCTCGAAGACGGCATCGTGGTGGTCGACGTCAACTACAAGGCCGAAGGCCAGATCTCGATCGAGGAGTTCCCGGATCCCCTCGCGGTGGTGCCCGGCCTCGAGATCGAGTGCCTCGTCGAGCAGATCAACGATGCCGAAGGCTACATCCTGCTCAGCAAGAGGAAGGCCGACCGCATCCGCGGCTGGGAGAACATCATCCTCACGCACAAGGAAGGCGACACGGTGAAGGGCCTCGTGCTGCGCAAGATCAAGGGCGGTCTGCTGGTCGACATCGGCGTGCCGGTGTTCCTGCCCGCCAGCCAGGTCAACATCCGCCGCGCCGGCGACATCGGCGACTGGATCGGCAAGGACATCGAAGCGCGCATCATCAAGATCGACGAAGAGCGCATGAACATCGTCATCTCGCGGCGCAAGCTCATCGAAGAGGAGCGCGAGACCAAGAAGGCCATGCTGCTCGCCGAGCTGCAGGAGGGCCAGGTGCGCAAGGGCATCGTCAAGAACATCGCCGACTTCGGCGTGTTCGTCGACCTCGGCGGCATCGATGGCCTGCTGCACATCACCGACATGTCGTGGGGCCGCGTGAACCACCCGTCGGAGCTGCTCAAGCTCGACGCCGAGATCGAGGTCAAGGTGCTCAAGATCGATCGCGAGCGCGAACGCATCGCGCTCGGCATGAAGCAGAAGAGCGCCTCGCCGTGGGAGAACATCACCGAGAAGTACCCGACCGGCAAGCGCATCGCCGGCGAGGTCGTCAACCTCATGAGCTACGGCGCCTTCGTCAAGCTCGAGGACGGCGTCGAGGGGCTCGTGCACATCTCCGAGATGTCCTGGACCAAGCGCGTCAACCACCCGAACGAGGTCGTCAAGCAGGGCGACAAGGTCGAAGTGGTGGTGCTCGAGGTCGACACCGAGAAGCAGACGATCAGCCTCGGCATGAAGCAGACGGAAGTGAATCCGTGGGACATGGTGGCCGAGCACTATCCGCCGGGCACCGTCATCCGCGGCAAGGTCCGCAACATCGCCAACTACGGCGCTTTCGTCGAAATCGAAGAAGGCATCGACGGCTTGCTTCACGTCAGCGACCTTTCCTGGACGAAAAAGATCGGCCACCCGTCGGAA
>JAYUCN010000134.1:0-2460 GCA_043740335.1 Planctomycetota bacterium | reverse complement strand
AACTCGCTCAACGAACCACGGCCACCTTGGCTCGGCTACCCGGTGCCCGGGCCATCTTCGCATCGCAGGTCACGACGGTTCCGTCCAGAGCTTCCGCGAGCGCGAGGTACACCGCATCGTAGGCCGTGATGTTGGTGCGTAGTTCCAACACACGCTCGAGGAGATCCACATGCGAATGACGCACGAGATCGAACCGGCGAAGATCCGCCACGAGTGCATGTGCCAGATCGATCCCGAGCCTCCTGCCACGCACCAGGCGACCGAGAACGTGCGACACCTCGACGTCGAGCAGG
The DNA here is from genome assembly GCA_043740335.1 of Planctomycetota bacterium. Classification (GTDB taxonomy): domain Bacteria; phylum Planctomycetota; class UBA1135; order UBA1135; family UBA2386; genus DASVAL01. The sequence goes on along the minus strand of JAYUCN010000134.1, from coordinate 2,167 downwards.
TGGGGTGCATTCGGCGTCTGGCGCTCGTCACCCCAGACCTGTTCTTCGACGCGTCGCCCCAGGTCGGTGTCCAGCAGCACCTCGATGACCGCAGAAGCATCCAGCACGATCATGCCGAGTCTCTCGCGCGTCGCACCATCTTGGCCGCCGACTCGGCCACCTTCGCGTGCGGACGCGAACGCAAGCGCGCACGCATCTCCGCGCGGGTGGGCAGAACTGCAAACCTCGTGATCTCTGCGAGCAGGTACTCGGACAAGGACATGCCGGCTTCCGCGGCCCGCGTCTTCACGCGCTTGTGCACGGCGTCCGGAACATTGCGGATCTGGAGGGTGATGGCCATGCACCCAGCATGCTTGCATGCAGAATGCATGTCAAGGTGGGGGGGCGGGAGGCCGGGAGGACCCACACGAGGCGCTGCATTACTCACCCGAGGATCGACTGTGCTGTCGCGACGGGGTCGCTCGACTTCACGAGCGTGCGGAACACGGCGTCGAGGTGCGTTCCTACCGCGGCCCCGACCTGCGTGCGCAGTTCCGCCGCGGTGCCACACGCGAGCAGTTCCCCCTTGTCGAGCACGGCGATGCGATTGGCCATCGTCTCGACGACGTCGAGCATGTGGCTGCAGTGCAGCACCGCGCCACCGCGCCGCGCGAACTCGCGCATGAGCTCCTTCGTGACGAGCGTGGTCGTCACGTCGAGCCCCGACAACGGTTCGTCGAACACGAGCACCTTCGGTTCCGTCAGCAGCGCCGCCGCGATCGACACCTTCTGGAGCATGCCCTTGCTGAACGCGACCATCGGCTCGTCGCCGCGATCGAGCAGGTCGAAACCGGCGAGCAGCCGTTCGCCCGTGCGGCGACTCTGCGTGTCGTCGAGGTCGAACAGCCGACCCTTGAGCAGGAGGAACTCCCACGGCGTCAGCGCTTCGTGCAGGCGTGCGAGTTCGGGCAGGTAGCCGATGCGCCGCCGCGCCGTGACCGGATCGCGCAGCGCATCGATGCCGTCGACATGCACGGTGCCCGCGTCGGGCCGCAGCAGACCGACGACGCACTTCACGGCCGTCGACTTGCCCGCACCGTTGGGGCCGAGCAGCGCCAGGATTTCACCCCGACCGATCGTGAGGTCGAGTCCGTGCAACGCGACGAAGTCGCCGTAGGCCTTGCGCAAGCCGTCCAGTCGCAGCATGCGCGCATCTTGGCCGCGCGGGGAAGGCATGGCCAGGGTCGAGCGATCTGCGGTGTGCCACACCGCGAGAACCTGCGCCGCACCCTTGTGCAACGGTGCGCCCGACGCCGTAATCAGCGCCCCCATGCGCAGCACCACGCTTCTCCTCGCCGCGTTCCTGAGCGTCGGCACCGCGTTCGCCCAGGACGAGGAACCGCCCGAACTTCCCGCCGGCCCCGCCCTCGTCTACGAGAAGGCGTTCCCGGCGCAGGCCGGCTTCGATCGCCCGCTGTTCGTCGCGTTCCACAAGAGCGACCCCGACCACGCCTACGTCGTCACGCAGCCGGGCCACGTGTTCGTCGTACCGCGCGATGGCAGCAAGGCCGACCGCCGCGTCTTTCTCGACATGACGAAGACGGTGTTCCTCGACGACAACTGGGAGGAAGGCCTGCTCGGCTTCGCGTTCGATCCCGACTACGAGAAGAACGGCTTCGTCTACGCCTACTGGTCCGAGCGCATCGCTGTGCGCGAAGGCGAGATGGCCGACGGCAAGAAGCCGAAGAGCAATCGCCAGTCCGTGATCTCGCGCTTCCTGACCAAGGCGGAGGAAGGCGGTCGCGCCGTCGATCCGGCCAGCGAACTGCGCGTGCTCGAGGTCTTTCAGCCGTTCGGCAACCACAACGGCGGCACCATCGAGTTCGGCCCGGACCGCATGCTCTACGTGGCACTCGGCGACGGCGGCGCTGCGAACGATCCGTTCAGCAACGGCCAGAGCAAGAAGGTGCTGCTCGGCAAGGTGCTGCGTATCGACGTGCGCGGTGCCAGCAAGGACAAGCCCTACGCGGTGCCCGCCGACAATCCGTTCGTCGCCGAGGCCGGCGCGCGCGGCGAGATCTGGTGCTACGGCATGCGCAATCCGTGGCGCATCACGTTCGACCGCGCGACCGGCGACCTGTGGTGCGGCGACGTCGGCCAGAACCGCATCGAGGAAGTGGACCGTCTC
>JAYUCN010000133.1:0-2465 GCA_043740335.1 Planctomycetota bacterium | reverse complement strand
CCGGCCCACCAGGCGAGCTGGTCGGCAAGGTGGATGAGCGAGGAGAGGGAGCGATGGAACGGGTCTTTCGAGGGGGCGTGATGGTAGCGAATGGCAATCGCAAGATCCTCGGGCAGCGACCACTTGATCGCCAACACCGAACCCACGTCGGCGTGCGTGAAGCCGAAGTCCTCGACCTCGACCTCGACCTCCGAGCGCCCAAGTTGCACGGACTTGCGCAGCATCGCCAGGTAGCGCGGTGCTTGCTTCTCCATGAGGATGAGCTTGCCGATGTCGTGCAGGAGCCCCGCGATGTAGACGTCCTCGGGGTGGATCCCGGCGAACGCGCTCGCATGCGAGGCGAGGGCCCGCGCCGCGACGCCCGTCCACACGACGTGTTTCCAGAACGCGAGCGGGTCGAAGTGCTGGATCTTCTCGCGGCGCTTGCCGAAGGCCGTGAAGACGGCCGCTTTCAGGGCGACCTTCTTCGTCATGTTGAAGCCCATGACGGAGACCGCCAGGCTCACCGACGACACGCGCACCTGCAGGCCGTAGTAGGCGGAGTTGACGATGCGAAGGATGTTGGTCGCCACCGCCGGGTCCTTGGCGACCACGTTCGCGACATCCGCGGCCGAAGCATCGGGGTTGGCGATGATCTCGTTCAGCCTGACCAACACTTCGGGCATGGTCGGCAGCTCCAGCGTGCTGTTGACCAGACCGAGGATGTTCGTCGATGGACCCGAGGACTGCACCATGCCGTTCCGCTCCGACCTTGTATCGGGGCGTCCGCGAAGCAAGCTTGACGACAAGTCGCGTGCCTTCCCCCGCAGAAACGCCCAAGGTCGTCTTCCTGTGCCAACGCGTGCCGTGGCCGCCCGACCGCGGCGATCGCATCACGACCTGGCACTTCCTGCAACACCTGCTGGCGCGCGGCGCCGACGTGCAGGTGGGCTGCTTCCAGGAGGAAGATCGCGATGCCGAGGGCGTTTCGTTCCTCGCGCGCCGCTGTCGCGAGGTGGTGGCGCCGCGGTTGTCGCGGCGTGTACGAAAACTCGGCAGCCTGCGCGGACTGTTGACGGGTGAAGCACTGACGCTGCCGTTCTTCCGTGATCGGCGGTTGCAGGCCGCGGTCGAGCGCTGGAGTGAGCCGTCGCCGCCGGACCTTGTCTACGTGTACTCGTCGTCGATGGCGCAGTACGCGCTGCATACGAAGGCCCGGGCCAAGGTCATGCAATTCGCCGAACTCGATTCGGACAAGTGGCGCCAGTACGCCGCGCGCAGTGGCGGGCTCGGCCGCTGGATCTACGCGCGCGAGGCGACGAAGCTGCTGGCGTTCGAGGATCGCGTCGCGCGCACGTTCTCACGGTCGCTCGTCGTCAGCGAAGTCGAGCGCGAACTCTTCCGCGAACGCATTCCGGGGATCGAACCCGTCGTGCTGCCGAACGGCGTCGATGTCGCGCACTTCACGACGGCCGGTGAAGGCAACCGGCATGCGCACACGGCGGTCTTCACGGGCGTGATGAACTACGAGCCCAACGTCGACGGCGTGTGCTGGTTCGTCGCGCAGTGCTGGCCCGCATTGCGGACCCGGTTTCCGGATGCGCGGTTGCTCATCGTCGGCAGCAAGCCGGTGGCGAAGGTGCAGGCATTGGAGCAGGTACCGGGCGTCACGGTGACGGGTCGCGTGCCCGAGACGCCGCCGTTCTTCGATCAGGCTGGGGTGGCGTTGGCGCCACTGCGGCTCGCGCGCGGCGTGCAGAACAAGGTGCTCGAAGCGATGAGCATGGCGCTGCCCGTGGTGTCGTCGCCGCAAGCTGCACAGGGTCTCGGCGAAATGCCGCCGGGCACGCTGACGATCGCGGATGGGGCGGCGGCGACGATCGCTGGTGTGAGCGAGCTGTTCTCCGATCCGGCGCGCGCGCGTTCGGTCGGAGCAGCCGCCGCTCGGTGGGTTCGTGAGCATTGGCGCTGGGAGCGCATGTACGAACGGCTCGACGCCATTCTCGCCGAGCTCGGCGTGTCCTTCCCGACCTAGTCCCGGCCTGATGCCTGAAGAATTCCCTGTCTGCGAGCACCTGCCGCAACGCGTGCCGACGCCTCGCGATAGGCACCTCACCGGGCTCGCACCCAGACTGCAAATGCTCGTCGCCGGTTAAGGACCGCTGGTACATGGAGTACAGCGCCCACCGCCAACTCGCGGGCACCGCCATGCGGCAGTCTGGCAAGGAGGCGTCTGGTGAGTTCCCCCAGAGAAGGTAGGCGTGTGCGGCCAAGTTCAGATTACGTGCGCAACGAAGGTCCCCGGGTGAGCACACAGCCCTCTGGCGTTGAGCCGGCGGCGACAAACTCAGAACACCGATCATTCAGGCACTGAAGCGGCACCTGGGCGTTGGAGGGATATTGTCAAGAGTTGTGGATGGGAAAAACGTGATCACGCGGCGTCGACCTTGGTTCCGTCCTTGAACTTGACTCCGTTAATGATGTCT
>JAYUCN010000132.1:0-6039 GCA_043740335.1 Planctomycetota bacterium | reverse complement strand
CGCGGAACTTGCCGCCGTTCTGCTCGGCCATCCGCTTCATGAGTTCCTGTGGCGTGATCGACATCTTCGGCTCGGCTCGCTGATGTTCCTCGGTCGGTGCCGAGCTGATGAAGACCGTGTTGATGCGCATGCAGGCAAAGCGATTGGCTTCCTGCACGAGGCGCAGGATCTCGATCGGATCGGTCACGTCGCCGACCGAGGGCGCGCCGTCGGACAGGATGAAGACCTCGTCGACGTTGGAGTCGTAGCGGGTGCCGTAGGTCAGCGACTTGATCTTCATGGCCTCCTGGAGTCCCGCCCAGAGATTGGTGCCGCCGCGGGCCTTCATCTGGTCGACGTACTTCTTGAAGCGTTCGCGGTTGCGTTCGTTGGCGATGACGAGATCCTTGTTCCATAGCTCGGCCTTGTCGTCGCCGTTGAAGGTGACGAGGTTGAACATCGCGTTCGGCGCGATGGCGTCCATCGCGCGGTGCAACTCGCGCTTGGCGAAGTCGAGCCGGATGGCGCGCGTCTTCTTGCCATCATTGTCCACCTCGTCCATCGGGTAGTCCATGCTGCCCGACAGGTCGAGCACGAACACGACGCGCGTGCCCTGCACGGGAATGCCGCAGAACCCGCTCGCGACGGTGTGCTCGGGGCCTTTCGGCTCCTGCGCCTTGGTCACCTGGATCTTGTCCTTCTCGCGTTCCCAGAACTCGCGCCACTTCTCCGGATGATCGGCCGGGATGACCGCCCCCGTCATGCTCACGAGCAGTTCGTGCGCCTGGTAGAGCAAGAGGCCGGACAGCTTGCCGGACTTCACCTCTTCCTGTTGGTCGCGGAATCGCTCGAGTACGCCGATCAGGGCCGGCACGGTCTCCAGGGAGCGGAAGTCGTTGAGGAAGCGCACGAGCGCCATGTCGGCGCGCCAGTTCGTGCGCCCGAGCGCCTTGATCGCGCCGCGAACCGCCAGCCGCAGGCTCTCGGGCAGTTCGGCGGGAGTCGTCGCGGGGGCGGGCGCTGCCGCTGCTGGCTCGGGCTTCGTCTCCTGCGCCGCTGGGGCGGCCGGCTTCTCTTCGCCGCCCTTGTCACCCTCGGGCTTGGCGGGCGCGGCTGCCGGTGTGGTGAGGTACTTCGCATAGAGCGTGCGCAGCGATTGCGAGACCGCGACGAGCACCGCGTCCGTGGTGTCTCGCTCGAGCGCAGCGATCAGCGCGAGCGCCGATTCCTCCATGCCCATCGTGCCCAGGGCTTCGGCCGCATGCACCCGAACGATCTCGTCGTTGTCGGCGAGGGCCGCTTCGATCACGGTTCGGTAGTTCTTGTCGTTCATGCGCCCGAGGCAGCGCACTGCGGCGGCCTGCAGACCGGCGAGCCTGCTCTTGTCGGCCTTGAGCTCGCCTCGCGCCGCCTTCGCCACTTCCTCCTTCGCCGCCGTCGCCGTCAGGCGCGCGACCCACGCCTCGCCGGCGCTCCGCACTTCGTATGGCGCCATCTCGACCGTGTACTTGCCATGGTCGATGCCGATCGCCGCCACCTCGAGCAGCGCCTGCGCTGCTTCTGCATTGTCGATCTTCGCGACCGCCTCGAGGATGAGCTTGAGGTCGCCGGCCCAGGTCGGGTTGCCAAGTGCATTCTTGGGAGTAAGGCCGAACTTCGCTGCGATGGAGTCCTTGCCGATGTCGTGCTTCGAGCGGAAGTCGATCTTGTCCGCGTGGTAGAGCTTCAACCAGGCCTCGAGGGCACGCAGCGGTTTGTCGTCGCCAAGGCGAGGCCCGACTTCGGCACAGGCGCCCAGGGGAGCGGCGGCGGCAAGCGTCGGGACAACGATCCAGCAACAGGCAGCTGCCAGGAACAGTGGGATCATGGGGAGAGGCGGTGGGAGCGCACGGCAGGGGCCGTGCAGGGGGCGCCAATGCTAGCCTCAGGCTGGCGTCGAGTTGCGCGTCGACGCGTCGGGAAGGCGGACTTCCGCCCCAGTCCCCTGCTCGACGTCCCAGCGCGGCGTCCCCTACTTCGTCCCGGCTTTCCGGATCTGGACTTCGATCCCCTGGCTGCCGCTGCCAATGCGGGGCCGCATGATGCGCAGTCGGCCGTCGAGAGCCTCGACCTCGCTGCGGGGAGCCACCCAACTCGGGCCACATTGGTCCTGGATCGCGAAGGCACCACCCGTGCGGAACAGGCCGAGATCGTGGCAAAGATCGTCGTCGGTGCCGAACACGATGAACAACTTCGGGAAGACCCAGGGCCGCTGCGTGTTGAGCCGCACGAGCACGTCCATCTCCTGGCGCGGATCGAGCTGCTTCACTCCAATGGAGCGCGAAACGCTGGCAAGTCGCGAACTGCGCAGAGCCGGAGCGACGAACGCTCGCACGGTGTCGCGATTGCGCCGTTCCAGGCGGCCCTGACCGAGCATGTCGACCGCGAGACGCAGGTCAGCACCGACCTCCTCGTCGGTGAAGACCAACCAATCGCTCTTGCGCAAGTCCAGCAGCACCTCGCCGAAGGTGTAGATCTCGTCGGCATTCTCGAGCACCTGCCGGATTGCCACCTCACTGTTCCCGCCGCCTGCCTCCAGCGGCTCTGCCTCCAGTCGCCGCAGCGCCTGCGAGGCCGACGCATAGTGCTGTTCGAGTTGCTTGGCAGTTTCGCCGGCGAGGACGTTCAATCGAAAGCGCTGCATCGACGCGAGCAGTGTCGCCTGGTCGACCGCGCCAGATCCGTATTGACCGGACTCGTATTGGGTCGGTGCGCTCTGGCCACTCGCAACATCGGTGACCGGGTGCAGGCGATCGACACGTTCTTCGCGCAGCAAGGTCATGCAGAGCAGGGCTGCGGCAGCGGCAGCCGCACCGGTCAGGGCGTAGCGGACCTTCACCAGCAGAGGCACCGGTTCCCGGAACACGGCCTCGGGAGTGCCTTCGCCAGCGCGAATGCGTTCCCAGAGCTGTTCGCGGAACCCTTCGCTGACTCGCTGCGGCGGCAGTTGCAGGCTCAGCTGCTGGGCGGCCTGCAGGTCCGTCCAGAACGTGCCGCAATCCTTGCAGGACGCGACGTGCTGCATGACGATCGCGCGGCGGCCCGACGGCAAGCGGCCGTCAAGGCATTGCGACAGTTCGTAGCGGCAGGTGGGGCAGTGCATCGGTGGAGGTTCAGACCTTGATCAGGCGGCTCACGAGCGACTTGAAGCGTTGGCGGGCGCGGAACAGGCGCGTCGAAACGGTCTTGACTGGGCATCCCATCACGGCCGCCGCGTCCTCATAGCTGAGTCCCTCAACTTCGCAGAGCAAGAACGCCTCCCGGAACTTCGTTGGCAGTTCACCGATCGCATGCTCGATGGCCTCGTTGGCCTCGCGCGTTTCGGCGAGCTGGTCCGGACGCACGCTGCCGGGGTCGGCTGGTGTGAAGGGTTGGTCGTCGTCCTTCTGGAGATCGCGGAACAGGCTCAGCTTGAACTTGCGTCGCCGCAGCTGGTCGAGGCACAGGTTGCGGGCGACGCGGAACAACCACGGCCGGAAGGCGGCGTTCGGGACCTGGTTGAGGTGGCGATAGAGGGCCAGGAAGGAATCCTGGGCAACGTCCTCGGCGGCGATGGAATCACCCAGCAGCCGCGTTGCATAGGCCTTCAAGCTGTCTGCGTACTCGGCCAGCGCACGATGGTAGGCGACCATCGTGACGGGGTCCGGTTGGTATTGCTGGCTCGAGTTCACCATCGCGTCGGGAGGGCAATCCTAGCTGTGGCGCGCAGACCAATTGTGGTCGCGGAACGAATGAGGGTCGCAAGACGGCAAGGGTTGGGGGAAACTCCGACCCGACAAAAACCGATGCGCCCGCATTCCTTCTCCTTCGCGGTGCTTGCCGCCAACGCCGTTGCCATCGGTCCAAGACCCCGGCGACCTGCAGGGGTCGCTGCGCCACGACCGCCACACCAGGCTCGGCTGCATTGGCGGCGCCACGGGGCGAAGAGCCTGTTCCTCATGGCTGCAGTCCTTGGGGCCTGCGGGGGGAGCCTTTCGCATCGATCTGTTGCCGAGATGTCCGGCGAGCTGCCGATCGGTCATGGCATCGAGCGGGTTCGCATCGAGATTCAAAACGGGACCGTCGGCGTGGACGTGCACGAGGCTCGTGTCGTCGCGTTCGCCGGCGGCGTGCGCCGCGCCGCGGACACGGCCGCCGAGCTCGCCCAACTGGAACAGATTGCGATCCCCCTTTCCGCAGCTCCTGACTCCCGTGACCAGCACACGCTCGTGGTGCGGGGGCCGGCCATCCCTGAAGGGGGAGTGCGCGGGGTGCTCGGGGTCGAGGTCGGGATCCGCATGCCAGCGGGCGTTCCGCTTGAAATCGTCATCACCGGCAGCGGTCACGTGACGGTCGCCAATCGATCCGCCAGCACCCAGGTGGAGACCGGCCGTGGCGACCTGAGATTCGAGGGTTGCGCAGGCGGTGTGAAGGCCCGAACCGGCCGTGGCAATGTGATCGCGTACGACCATCGGGGCGACCTGGACATCCACACCAAGGTCGGCGACATGCAGGCCTTCGTGCGCGAACCTGGGAACACGATCCGGCTCGTCACGGGACAGGGGACCGTGCAGTGCCACGTCCCGCCGAGCATCGGGTTCGACCTCGACGCGCGCGTGGAGGTCGGCCACATCAAGAACAGGTTTGGCCTCGTCGCAGAGACGGTTCTCGATTACGGCGCCGTCCTGGTCGGAACGCGCGGTGACATGCGAACGAAGGTGGTCCTGCGAACCGGGTCTGGAGACCTTTGGATCGGGCCCAAGAGCTACGAGTAGCAGGTCCGCAAGCAGGAACGTCGCCGGGAGACTTGGGCCAGGGTGTTACCTGGTGACGTCCTGCAGGTAGCGATGGCTCGGCAACCCCGCGCCCGCCGGGACCTCCCCGTCCCCGCGCTGCTGCGGTGCTGCAGCGGTGTCGCCTATTGGCGGAATCAGAAAATGTCGGCAAGAACCTCACGTCTTTGGCGACATCCCGTAGCAGCTTTCCGTCCGCCCCCAACCCCACCTGACCTCCGCCGCCGGCAGCCGATTCGTTCGCTCCCCTGACACCGGAGTCCCACACGGCTTCGCCAGGATCCATTCCACTCATGACTCTCGGCAAACGCCTGCTTCTCTACTCCGCTCGCGACTCCTCAGCCACAGGCCTCGCGAAGTCCACTGCCGAATGGGGCTGCATGGTCAGCAGTTGCGCTTCGATCGACGAATTTCGTGGTCGGCTCGAAGGCGCTGACTACGACCTGGTGCTGGTCGAGCCGGCCTCCGGCCTACAGCGGCTCGTTGCCGAAAACTCCATCGAGGAGACGATGAAGTTGACGCTCGCCGAAGTCGAGAAGCGCCACATCCAGCGAGTCCTGGCATCGACGGGGGGCAACAAGACGCGCGCTGCCAAGGTTCTGGGCATCGATACGAAGACGCTCTACAACAAGCTGAAGAGCTACAAGTTGTCCGAGACCGTCGCCGCGCGAAAGCGCATGCAGAGTGCCAACTCGATGACGAGCATCTGATTCGGCGCGCTGATCTCCCGCGCTGGTTGGCAGGGCTGGTTTGCCGCACTGGTGTAGCCGGCGCAGCCGACGCTGACACTGGCCGGTCGTGGCGCGGTGATGAGATCCTGCACGCTCGCCTGCACGCGGTGGCCGACGTCCCGTTGCGAGCCTTTGTGAAAACGGTGCCGAGCGGCGCCGCAGGAGAACGCGCCGATGCGACCGCAGCCCCATCCGCGTGCGCTGTTGCCCTTGTTCTCGCCTTCCCACTCGACACTTATGCACCCTGCCTGCCCGCCGAGAATCAGCCTGCGGTGCAACCGCAACCGAACACGGAACCCGCGACGGGCCATGATTCGCCGACTTCGATCCTTTGCCTGCAGTGCCTGTCGCGGGTTCTATTTTGTGCTGCACGCCGCGAACTCACGGTCTGGTAAACCGCCCGGTTCGATGGTCAGATCCCTTGCCTCATGGGTCTGAACGAGCATCGTGACGCGTTGATGGCAGCGGAGCACCGGGTCGAGTCGATCAAGGTGAGTCTTTGACTACCCTCGCCGTCA
>JAYUCN010000131.1:0-6040 GCA_043740335.1 Planctomycetota bacterium | reverse complement strand
CGTGATCTCACTCTTGAACAGTTACTCGGGCCTAGCCGGTGCGGCGTCGGGCTTCGTGATCGGCAACCCGCTGCTCGTCGTCGTCGGTGCGCTGGTCGGTGCGTCTGGCATCATCCTGACGCAGATCATGTGCAAGGCGATGAACCGTTCGCTCGGCAACGTGCTGCTCGGCGGCATGGGCGAGGAGACCGTCGCCAAGGACGCGAAGGACTACCAGTCGATCAAGTCCACGAGCCCCGAAGAGGTCGCGATGCTGCTCGACGGTGCGCAGTCGGTCATCTTCGTGCCGGGCTACGGGCTTGCGGTCGCGCAGGCGCAGCACGTCGTGCGTGAGCTCGCCGACATCCTCATCAAGCGCGGGGCGAACGTTCGCTACGCCATCCACCCCGTCGCCGGTCGCATGCCGGGCCACATGAACGTGCTGCTCGCCGAGTCGGACGTTCCCTACGAACAGCTCTGGGAGATGGATCGCATCAACGGCGACTTCAAGAACACCGACGTGGTCATCGTCGTCGGCGCCAACGACGTCGTGAACCCGGCTGCGCGCGAGGCGACGGGTCCGATCGCCGGCATGCCGATCCTCGACGTCGACGAGGCGCGCACGATCGTGGTCATCAAGCGTTCGCTCGCGCCCGGCTATGCGGGCATCAAGAACCCGCTGTTCGAATTGGAGAACTGCTTGATGGTCTTCCTCGACGCCAAGGAAGCGCTCGAGGGGATCGTCAAGGAAGTGAAGGACTTGAAGTAACTGGATCCTGGCGGCGATGGACACGCAGCCGGGGGCTTCGTGTTCATGGGAACCTCGCGCACTCTTCTCAGGGCTTCGAAGCGGGCACGGACACCGGCGTCGGTTCGGCCGGCAACGCCGCGAGTGCCTTCAGCGCCGCGTCGACGAAGCGCTGCGGCACGTCGCCGACGAGCCAGCGCACCTGGGCCGAGCCGAGGCTCTGACCGAGGTCGGCATCCTCGGCATCCGGATAGAGCACGGGCTCCTCCGGGACTCCGAACGCGAGCGGCGGCAGGTCCTCATCGGGGCTCGACTGCCGCACCCTGGCGAGCAGTGCCTGCAGATCGACGCCGCGCAGCATCAGCACTTCCCAGGGCCGCTCGTCGAGCCGGCGCGCGAACAGTTCGTGCAGGGCCAGCACGTGGCGGCACGGTTTTTCGGGCAGGTCGCACGAACAGCCGAACGTGACGCTGCGAGCGTCGGGGAACAGCGGCTCGCCGACGATGCGCGCGACGAGACGATCGAACGAGCGTGGCACGCGGCCGTCCTCGAGCGCCTCGATGATCGTCTTGCTGCGGCGCAGCACGCGGACCAGCGTCAGCCAGTCCTTCTGCGGCAGCGTGCGGATCTGGAGGCTGACCTCGTGGATCGAACCCATCGATCCTTCCATCTCGGCGCGGATCGAACCGGCGCGGATGCGGACCATGGGCTTCCTGATGCTAGGCAGCGCTTCGAGGGCCTGGGCCAGACGCACGTCGTCGATGCCGCGCGTCGCTTCGCGTCGCCAGCGTTCGCCGAGGGAGACGGTCTTGCGTTCCATCACGCGAGGGCCTCCTTGCGATCGAGCGTCAAGAGGCGCTTGAGTTCGTCGTTGCTGAGTTCGGTGATCCAGGTCTCGCCGGCGGCGAGCAAGCTGTCGGCGACTTCGCGTTTGCGATCGAGCATCAGCTGGATGCGCTCCTCGAGCGTGCCGGTGCAGACGAACTTGTGCACGAACACGTTGCGCAGCTGACCGATGCGGAAGGCGCGGTCGGTGGCCTGGTCCTCGACGGCGGGATTCCACCAGCGGTCGTAGTGGAAGACGCGGTTGGCCGCAGTGAGGTTGAGACCGGTGCCACCCGCCTTCAGCGACAGCACGAAGATCTTCGGGCCATCGGGGCGCGACTCCTGGAAATCGGTGACCATCGTGTCGCGTTCCTTCTGCGGCACGCCGCCGTGCAGGAACAGGATGCCGTGGCCGTGCAGGTTCTCGAGGTGGGTCTTGAGCAGCGACCCCATCTCCTTGAACTGCGTGAACACGAGGCAGCGGTCGCCTTCCTCGAGCGCCTCTTCGATCATCTCGGTCAGGAAGTCGAGCTTGCCCGAGCGGCTCGGCAGCGAGCTGCCGTCCATGAGGTAGTGTGCGGGATGGTTGCAGACCTGCTTGAGCCGCAGCAGCGTCGTCAGGATCGCGCCGCGGCGGTGGATGCCTTCGGCGGCGCGTTCGACTTCCTGCAGGCCCTTGCGCACGACGGACTCGTAGAGGATCGCCTGTTCGCGCGACAACGTTGCCGCGACGATCTGCTCGGACTTCTCGGGCAGGTCGGCGACGATGTCGGGATCGGTCTTGAGGCGGCGCAGCACAAAGGGACGCACGAGCCGCGCCAGGGCCGACATCGAGCCCTTCTGGCGCTGCTTGACGATCGGATGTTCGAGCGTCTGCGTGAACTGCGTGCGCGAGCCGAGCAGGCCTTCGTTGAGGAAGTCCATGATCGACCAGAGGTCGAGCGGGCGGTTCTCGAGCGGGGTGCCGGTCAGCGCGAGGCGGAAGTGACCCTTGAGCAGGCGCGCGATCTTGGACTGGCGCGTGGTCGGGTTCTTGATGTTCTGCGCTTCGTCGAGCACGACCCCGTCGAAGGTGATCTCGCTCATGATCTCTTCGTCGCGCTGCAGCAGGTTGTAGCTGGTCAGCACGATGTCGGTGCTGTCGAGCACCGCGCGGAAGGCCTCGGCGGTCTCGGCGCGGCCCTTGCCGTGGTGCAACACGACGCGCAGCGAGGGGCCGAACCGATGGATCTCGCGGCGCCAGTTGCCGAGCACGGAGACCGGGCACACGATCAGGATGGCACCCTTGCTGGCCGGACGCTTGCGCCAGTCGAGCATCACGACGATCGCCTGCACGGTCTTGCCGAGGCCCATGTCGTCGGCGAGGCACGCACCAAAACCCTGGTCGACGAGGAAGTGCATCCACGCGCAACCGCGGGCTTGATAGGGTCGCAGTTCACCCTGGAACTCGACGGGGATCGGGCGATCTTCGACGACCCTGGACTGCTCGAGGTTGTGCAGCAGTTGTTCGAGGCGCGGCGTGCTGGCGATCGACTCCATCGCCAGGCCATGCAGGTGCGAAGCGCCGCCGAGTCGCAGACGCAGGGCCTCGAAGAAGCTGATGCGTTCGCCGCCCTCCTGCATGCGCTTCTTGAAGTCGCGCAGTGCTTCGCGGTCCTTCGGCGACAGCAGCACGGGGCGCCGGTCGATGAAGACGAGTGGGGTCTTGGCGTCGACGAGCTGTTCGAACTGGCCCGGGCTCAGCTCCTGGTCGCCGACGGCAAGGCTCCAGCGGAACTCGAACCACGGGCGCGGATCGTTGGCCTGGCCCTTCGCTTCGACGATGGCCACGCGCGCCGACAGACGCTGCATCGACTCGACGCCGGGCAGGGTGAGCTCGAAGCGCTCGCTCTCGAGCAGCGGCATGTGGTCGAGGATCTGGTCCAGTTCCTGACGGGTCAGGCTGGCGCGGCCATCGCCCATGTTGCGCGCGCGCCGCAGTGCTGGCAGCTTCTCGGACACGCGTTCGAGCGTCTGTTCGAGGCGGTAGACGCTGTCGGTGGCGATCTCGTTCTGGAACGGTGAGGCGGCCAAGCGCTGGTGCAGGCTCTCGATCGTCTCCGTGAAGCCGATGGTTGGGATGGGGCGCACGAGGACCTGCAGGCCCCACGGGGCGCCTTCTTCGAGCGGCTTGTCCGGCACGAGGATCTCGAGCACGGGCACCATCGGCGTCTGCCAGTACTCACGCGGCAGGCGTTCCGCCTTCGGGAAGCGCGGCTGTGGCGGCGTGCCCGCGATCGCGCCGGCCTGCACGACCTGATCGAGCGCGTGGCCGACGAAGCTGACGAGGAAGTTGCGTTGCGTCACCGCGTAGGCCGGGTCGTCGGGCACCGCGAAGCGACCCGTGCAGAGCGACCCGGGTACGAGTTCGGCGATGGCCGCCATCACCCACTGTGTCTCCGGACTCCAGTGCGGTGCCCACTGCAGCACGCCGGGCTGCGGTGCCGGTGCGAAGTCACAGCGGGTGACAAGGCGCTGCACGAGTTGACTCGCGGCGACCAGGGCCCGCAGGGTCGGTGGTTGTGCGGCCACCGCCAAGGAGGCGAGCCAGGGGATCGCATCGGCGAGGCGCAGGCCGAGGGCGGGGATCGTCCAGAGTGCCGGGGCAATGCGGCTCTGCGGACGGTCGTCTTCGTCGGTGTCGCTGGACTCGACGACCAGCAACGGTCGCAACGTGGACTCCTCGGAGGGAATCAACAGCTGCGCTTGCACGGCGGCGGCGCGGGCCGCGAGGTGTGCCGGCAGCGCTGAAACCACGCCTTGCAGGCCGGTGTCGGACCAGAATGCGATCCGTGCATCGGCGGGCTGGCGAGAGTGCAGATAGGCGGCGTGCAGGTTACTACTTCCCGGCTCGCAGAGGGTGCACCCACTCCTTGTCCACGGGCGACTTCACCGTGTGCATGTCGTGATCGAGTCGCCGCGTCGCCTGGTCGGCGAGCGTGAAGATGAACAGCAGCGAGAGGAACAGGAACGAGCTCAGGAACACGATCTTGTTGATCCCGGTGTCCCACTTCATGTGCATGAAGAAGGCGATGACCAGCGAGGCCTTGATGCAGGCGATCGCCATCGCGATGAGCATGTTGGCGCCGCCGAAGTCGCAGCGCGATGAGGCGACGGTGATGGCGGTGAGGATCAACAGTGCGATGAGCACGTTCCTGAACAGCCGCGGCGTGGAGATGTGGTGGTGGCCCATCTCCAGCTCGCCGTGAGCATGACTGACATCGGGTTCTGCGTGTGCACTCATCACGGCACGTGTCCCGTCAGGGAACCAGGTAGAGCAAGGGGAAGAGGAAGATCCAGATCAGGTCGACGAGGTGCCAGTAGAGGCCGACGAGGTCGACGGGCGCGAAGTAGCCCGCGTGGAAGCGGCCCTTCGCGGTGCCCTTCATGATCCACAGGATGAGGCCGGCACCGATGACGACGTGCAGGCCGTGGATCCCCGTCATCGTCACGTAGATGGCGAAGAACATGTGGCCGTGCGGCACCCCCGCCATCACACCGTGGATGTCCGTGAACCAGGGCACCTGGTTGGTCTCGGTGTTGTAGGGGCTCAACATCTGCGAGAAGACGAACAGGCCGTGCTCGTTCTTGGCGCTGTACTCGAAGAACTTCACGACCATGAAGATCACGGCGCCGAGCACCGTGAGGCCGCAGAAGAACAGGGTCTTCTGCTTCTGGCTCGTCTGCGCCGAGCGCACGCCCATCGCCATCGTCCACGAGCTGAGCAGCAGCACGCTCGTGTTGACGGCACCGAGCTTCCAGTTGAGCTGCTGGCCGCCGACGCGGAACGTCTCGGGGTAGGCCTCGTGGAAGAAGAAGTAGGCGGTGAAAAGTCCCCCGAAGAGCAGGATTTCCGTCGCCAGGAACAGCCAGAAGCCGAGCTTCATGGCCTGGAACTCCTGCACGGGCGTGTCGAAGTGGTGCGCCACCGTGTGGGGTACGAACTCGGGTCCCGGGGCCGGGATCACTACCGAGTGGTGTGCGTCGTTGCTCATGCTGCCAATCCTGTAGTGGTCTGGCCTGTAATGCTCTGGCCTGTGCCTGCCGTTCGGCCGATGTTCAACTGCACGGGGTTCAACTGCACGGGGTACGCAGCGTCTCGAGATCGAGCGTCGAGTAGTCGTAGACCTCGCCCTCCATTACGGGTGGCGTGTCGAAGTTCTCGAGCGGCGGCGGGGTCGGCGTGTGCCACTCGAGCGTGACACCGCCCCACTGGTTCTCCATCGCCTTCTTGCGCAGGAAGAGCGAAGCGATGAGGTAGGAGACCATCAGGGCGACGCCGGAGCCGAGCAGCATGGCACCGATCGTCGAAGCCTTGTGGTAGATCGCGAACTCGGGCACGTAGGTCGCGTAGCGGCGCGGCATGCCCTGGCTGCCCATGATGAATTGCGGGATGAACGTGGCGTTGAAGCCGACGAAGATCGTCACCGCCGCGATCTTGGCGAGCGT
>JAYUCN010000130.1:0-2472 GCA_043740335.1 Planctomycetota bacterium | reverse complement strand
GAACGTGTCGAACTCGCCTTTGAGGGTGAGGACGGCGTAGTCGTCGTGCAGGGACTTGTCGATCTTCATGGGTTGGCAGCGTGAATGGGGACGGCGGCGGGTGCTTGAGAGTCGGGGATTCTGGCGCACCACGCCCCGTTGCGCAACGTGTCGCTGTCGCACCGTTGCACCGCGGTCGATCCGGGGGACGAGCCGCGCATCTTGGCAGTCCCGAGGGTGCATGTCGGCACCCTGCCCGCTAGAGTCCCGGCGTCGATGAAACGGTTCTGGTTCTGGAAGCGCGACGAGGAGCCGAAACAGACGGCTCGCCCGCGCGCGGACGAGCGGGAGTCCTCGACCCTGCTCACGGGAGATGCCACCGAGGACTCGCGTTCGCTCGAGATCCTGCTCGACACGATCGCCGCCGTCACCGCCAACATCGACCTCGACGGCGTGCTGCGCGACATCGTCGATCGTTCGCTGCAGGTGACCCGTGCCGAACGCGCGATCCTGTTGCTCGGTGACTCGCCCGATGCGCTGACGGTGCGCGTGGCGCAGGACCGCGAGGCCAAGTCGCTGGAAGGCGGTCTCCAATGGAGCAAGAGTCTCGTGCGCCGCTGCCTCGAGGAGGGCGTGGCCGTGCGGTCGGTCGTGCAGTCGGACCAGGAAGCGCTCGAACTCGGCCAGTCCGTCTACGATCTCAAGCTGCGCGCCGTCATGTGTGCGCCGATGCGGGCGCGCAATCGCACCGTCGGCGTCATCTACGTCGACTCGCGCGCGGTCCGGCGCGAGTTCTCGGCCCGCGACCTCGCGTTGTTCGGCGCCATCTCGGCGCAGCTCGCGATCTCGGTCGAGAATGCGCGGCTGCACGCCGACTCGCTCGAGAAGGTGCGCCTCCAGAAGGACGTCGAGATCGCGCGCCGCATCCAGCAGCACCTGCTGCCACCCGTGCCCGTGGACGTCGAGGGGTTGCAGCTGAGCCTGCGCTACGTGGCTGCCGAGGAAGCCTCCGGCGACACCTACGACTTCGTGCCGCTGCGCGACGCGCGCTTCGCGATCATGGTCGGCGACGTCACGGGCCACGGCCTCGGGGCCGCACTGCTCACGCACGCCGTGCAGGCGGCGTTGCGCAGCTACCTCGAACTCATCGACGAGGCCGAAGCGATCGTCACGCGCATCAACCAGCGGCTCGTCGCCGGTGTGGAGACCGGCAACTTCATGTCGCTGCTGCTGGTCATCGTCGATCCCCGCGCGCGCACGTTGCAGTACGTGAACGCGGGGCACCCCGGCCTCATCCACTGTCGCAAAGACGGCATCCAGGTGCTCGAGAAGACCGGCATGGTGCTCGGGGTCGTCAGCGACCAGGCCTATGCCGTGAGCCCTGCCATCCCGCTGCAGCCAGGTGATCTCCTGTTCCTGCACACGGATGGCGTCGACGAAGCGATGTCGCCCGAGCGCGTCGTGTTCGGCGTCGATCAGCTGCAGGCGCTGCTGTGCCAGGTGCGGGAGGACTCGGCCGAGGATGTGCTCGCACGCGTCGAGGCCGAACTGCGGAAACACGTCGGTGGCGGCGCCGTCGAGGACGATTTCACGATGATCGCAGTCAAACTGCTGTGACCCCACGCCCGTCCTCCGTTCGTCCCCGTTCGTCCTTCGCTCGACCGGTGGTCCTTCTTCCCCTGGTCCTCGTCGTGCTCGCGCTCGTCGCCTTCTGCGTCAAACTCTACACGGCGGCAGCGACCGTCGACGCCGAACGCGCGCAGCTGCTCGCCGAGGTCGAGGCCGCCACCGGCAAGGTCCCCGTCGACGCCAGCGACCTGTCGCGACTCATGGCCCGCCTCCAGAAACTGCCCGATCGGGACTCTGCGCGCGACCTGCTTGCGGCGGCCGCGCGCATCGAACTCGCACGCGACCGCGCCGAGCGGGCGTTCGCCTTGTTTGGTGCTTTGGCCAGTCAGCCCGGCGCCACGGCCGCCGAACAACGGCTCGGTTCCACGATCCTCTTGCGCCTGCACGAGGCAGGTGGCGGCGATGCGGCGGCTGCGGCCGGCATGCTGCAGCAGGTGCTCGGGTTTGCCGAGACCACCTACCTGGACAGCCAGGATCCCGCCGACCTCCTGCGCGGCTGGCAGGCGGCGACGCGCTTGTCACTCGGCGAACGCGCGACTGCTCTTGCCCAACGCATCGTGCAGGCGCATGCGGACACGCCCTCCGGCCAACTCGTGCAGCTCGCCAGGAAGTTCGACGCGGAGTTCGATGCGGGCCTCGCCCGCGAGGTGGAGAACATCGCGGCCGCCTTCGTCGCGCCGCCGGTGGAACTCGAAGCGATGCGGGTGCTGGTCGTGCTGCAGGGCGGCGCCGTCGACCGGGCGGTCGTTGCCGCCGAAGCGGTGCTTCTGCGCGCTCCCGGGGTGGGGGCGGCCCGCTGGGTGGCGGCCCTCGTCTTCCATGCCCGCATGCTGGGCCAGCCCGAGGGCTCCGCGGCACGAGCGC
>JAYUCN010000129.1:0-2473 GCA_043740335.1 Planctomycetota bacterium | reverse complement strand
GGCTCGCCACTTGGCGACCGGGTTGTCCGGCAGGCGGATCCGCGTATGGCAATGGCTGTTCCGGTTCCGGTGGCCCCAACTCACTCGCGGTCTCGACGCTGCCTTGGGTGGGAGGGACGTTCCGGTCTCGCGCCACCGGGATGCCGAATCAGGGCATCGCATTGGGCATCGTCGGTTTCGCCGCCCAGGCACTACCGCTGTCGTCGATCGTTCCGCAGGGGGGCGCCGGTTGCGATCTGCTGGTGGTGCCGGCGTTCGCGGACCTCTTGATGCCCGTGAGTGGCGTCGTCGACGCGTCGGTGCCGATCCCCAACACACCAGCGCTCGCACAGCAGGTGTTCCACCATCAAGTCGTCGCGCTGGAAACCGGTCCGGTCGGTGCCATCACTGTGGTCACGAGCACCAACGCGTTTTTGCTGACGGTCGGGACCTACTGAGTCCCGCACTCGGAGGGCCATGCCCACGATCGCGACCATCGCACCGACCGACCACGACTGGTACGAAGCGTTGCGCGCGCAGGGCGATCTCGACGAGGTCAACTTCTGGAAGCCATCCGCGGAGCGGGCGTTCCGCATGGAGCCGTTCACGCCGTTCCTTTGCAAGCTGAAGGCGCCGCACAACGCGATCTGCGGCTTCGGCTTCTTTGCCCGCTACGCACGACTTCCCGTCTGGCTCGCGTGGGAGTGCTTCGGACGCGGCAATGGCTGTTTCTCGCGCGCGGAGATGGCCAACCGCATCGAGTCCATCCGCAGGCGCATGAACTACCGCCCCACCCAACATCCCGACGACATCGGTTGCATCGTTCTCGTGCAGCCGACCTTCTTCGCTCCCGAGGACTGGATCCCGCAGCCTCGCACGTGGCCCGCGCGGAGCCTGACCCCGGTCACACGAACCATCGCGGCGGACGCCGAGTGGCAACGGGTGTGGAACGAGTGCCTCGCGCGCAGTGGGAGGCGCCTGAACGTCGTAGCGGAACCGGAACCGCGGTATGGCACGTCCCGGCTCGTCACACCGCGGCTCGGACAGGGAGCCTTTCGCGTCGCCGTGACCGATGCCTACGGACGAGCCTGCGCCGTCACGGGAGAACACTCGCTGCCGGCACTCGAAGCTGCGCACATCCAGCCCTTCGCTGAACGGGGCCCTCACGAGGTACGCAATGGGCTGCTGCTGCGCGCGGACCTCCATCGGCTCTTCGATCACGGCTACCTGACGATCGCGGACGGTGCCTTGCGTGTCAGTGGCAAGCTGCGGCAGGACTTCGCGAATGGCAGGACCTACTACCCGCTCGATGGATGCAGGGTGCGCCTGCCCCAGTCGCCGGAAGACCGCCCGGACCCTGGGCTCTTGCGATGGCACAACGAACACGTGTTCGTTGCCTGAAGTCCAGATCCCCGCCGAGCGCTTGGCGCGCCACTGCCCGAGACGGCGTCGCGTTGCCTTGAGTTTGCCTTCGCCGCGCTGCCGCGCTGCGCGGTGTCGCATCGACCCTCCGTTCGAGAAGGGCGAGGAGGATAGCATGCGCCCGCGATGGAACGCCGACGCCAACTGCTCGCACTCGCATGCCTCGCGGCAGCGGGTCTCGTTCGGGCTCAGAGCACCGGCGCCACAGCGCCGACCTTCGCACGCGACATCGCACCGATCGTCTACCGATCGTGCACGCCGTGCCATCGCGCCGGCGAAGTGGGGCCGTTCGTGCTGCTCGGCTACGACGACGTCTGGAAGAAGCGGAAGCAGATCGTCGAGGTCACGCAGCAGAAGCTCATGCCGCCGTGGTTGCCGACGCACGGCGAGTTCGTCGACGACCGGCGCCTCACGGCGAAGGAGATCGAGACGCTGCGACGCTGGGTCGAAGACGGCGCGCCGCGCGGCGATGTGAGTGCCGAACCGCCCGTGCCCCAGTTCGCGAAGGGTTGGCAGTTGCGCGAGCCTGACCTCGTCGTGCGTGCACGCGAAGCGGTCGCCGTGCCGGCCGCCGGGGCCGATCGGATCCGCAACCTCGTCATCCCCGTCGATGCCGGCCGCCTGCGCTTCGTCGAAGCGGTCGAGATCCGGACCGGCAGCCGCGCGGTGCACCACGCGGTGCTCGGCACCGATGCGTCGCGTGAGTCGCGGCGGCTCGACGCGCTCGACACGGAACCAGGGTTCCCGGGCATGTCGCTCGGCGGTGCGTCGCCGCCCGACGGGCACTTCCTCGGTTGGACGCCGGGCAAGCGCGTGCACAAGGAAGCGCCCGGCATGGCGTGGCGCCTGTGGCCTGGGAACGACCTCGTGCTGCAGCTGCATCTCGTGCCGACCGGCAAGCCCGAGACCGTGCAGCCCGAGATCGGCCTCTGGTTCACGGACGTGCCGGTGACCATCGAGCCCGTGTTGCTCATGCTGTTCTCCGAGCTGATCGACATCGCGCCCGGCGTCGCCGACTTCGTGCTGCGCGACCATCTCGACGTGCCGGTGCCGATCACCGTGCACGCGATCT
>JAYUCN010000128.1:0-2476 GCA_043740335.1 Planctomycetota bacterium | reverse complement strand
TCGGCGTCGAGCAGGTGGATGCCGAGGCGCGTGATCGGGACGGTCTCGACCTTCTCGACCTCGTCGAAGAAGAGTCGGGTCCGTTCCAACATGGCTTCGCGTTCTCGAGGGCGCGGCAGGACGAAGACGGCATTCTGACCGAGGTGGGACTTGGGGGCGTCCCAATGATCGAACTGGAGTGCGACCATGCCGATCACGTTCTGCGCGAGCGTCGGTTCGCCTCTGTCCGGGGACGCGCGGATCCTCTCATGCTCGGCTGCCTCCCGCCATAGAAGTTTCAGGCAGCGACCGAGCTGGGCCGCATCCTTGTAGTCGGCGGCGAAGAAGAACACGTTGCCCTCGATGCCGTCTTCGGCATCCACGATTTCCTCCCAATGCTCGGCACGCTGCGCGATTTCATCCCAACCCGTCCATGACGAGCCTCGGCCGGGAGGGATCAGCCGGATCAGAGGCGCCAACGGCAGCGCGAGGGGCATGAGGAGCAGGGATTGCGCGATCAGGCGTTCGAGCCTGGGATGGGCCACGACGACCGTGCGCTCGCACCACCAGACGACGAGCCCGAGCATGAGGGGCACGTAGGCCGGAGCGATCCAGTTGATCTTGACCTGGATCCACAGGGAGTTGACGAGCATGTAGAGCGGCAGCGGCAGACCGAACGCCGCCAGCAGCAAGACGCGCGGGTCGCGCGTGCGGCCGGTGCCGACGCGCTTCAGCAGCGACGAGCCCGCCACCAGCAGCAGCACGGCGAGCACGGGGTGGATGAGGATGAACTGTCCGGCGAGCAGTTCGACGAACCAATCGAAACCGAAGCGCGCCTGCTCCAGGCGCTGCGAGGTCTGGAAGCGGAAGGACTCGAAATCCCTCTGCGCGTTCCAGATCACGACCGGCGCGAACACCAATGCCGAGATGAGGACGGCGAGGTAGGGTCCCGCACGACGCAGTTGTGCGCGCATCGGCACGTCGAACAGCAGCATGCAGAGGCCACCGACAGCGAGGAATGCCGCCGAGTACTTGCTCAGCAGAGCGGCGCCGGCCGCAACACCGGCCACGACCCACCAGGCCAGCGAACCGCTGCGCGCGCGCCAGAGCGCCAGCAGCGTCAAGGTCCAGAAGCAGACCAGCGGCGGATCCGGGTTGGCGAGGCAGCGCGTGATCGTCAGGATGGGCGAGGCGAGGCCTAGGAAGATCCAGAGCGATTGCCCGCGGCGGTCGATGCCGAACTCGCGCAGCAGGAGCAGACCGAACCACGTCGTCGCGAGTCCGCAGGCCCAGGTTCCCAGGCGCAGACCGAACGCGCCGTCGCCGAAGACGGCCGTGCCGAGCCAGATCAACCACGCGACCATCGGTGGATGGTCGAAGTAGGAGAGATCCGGATGCTGCGCGTAGGTCCAATAGTACGCCTCCTGGGAGAAGACGGGCATGGTCGCGCAGAGCCATGCGCCCGTTGCGGCCAGCACGAGGAACAGGACGAGTGGTCGGGGGATCGAGAGCGGCATGAAGGCTGTGGCACCAAGCGTGCCCGGCCGCCTCGCATGCTAACCCCACTCCTACCGCTTGCCGAGGAGCATGTCGGCCGTGCCCGGCGTCGCGTTGTCCGGCATCATGCGCACATGCTGCAGTTCTCGCAGGTGATCTCTGCCGTCGATTCGCACACCGCTGGTGAACCGACGCGCATCGTCACGGCTGGTCTGCCCAAGGTCGCGGGCCGCACGATGGCCGAGAAGCGCACGGCCTTGCAGGCGTCGTTCGACCACCTGCGGCGGGCGCTCGTGCTCGAGCCGCGTGGTCACGACGCGATCGTGCTCGCCTACCTGCTGCCGCCGTGCGACGCCGAAGCGGACTTCGGCGTCGTGTTCGCGAACGACGCGGGCTACCTCGGCATGTGCGGCCACGGTGCGATCGGGGTTGCGACGGTTGCGGTGGCCATGGGCATGGTGCCGACCGAGGAACCGTTCACGACCGTGGTGCTCGACACGCCGGCGGGCACGGTGAGCTGCCGCGTGGCCGTCGAAGGCGGCAGGCCGCGCAGCGTGCGCATCACGAACGTGCCGTCGTTCCTGTTCCGGCAGCGCGTGGTCGTGCCGGTGCACGGTTTCGGCAAGGTCGCGGCGGACATCGCCTGGGGCGGCAACTGGTTCGCGTTCGTCGAGGCGGACCAGCTCGGTCTCGCGGTCGGCAAGGCGCATCTGCCCGTGCTGCTGCAGGCCGCGACCGCGGTGCGCGAAGGGCTCGTGCGCGAGGGTGTGCACGGCGTGCATCCTGAGCGCGGCGCCGAGGAGATCATCGATCACGTCAAGCTGTTCGCGCGCCTCGACGGGCCCGAGCCGGGCTCGCGGGCGATGACGTTGTGCCCGGGCACCGCCTACGACCGTTCGCCGTGCGGCACCGGGACGTCGGCCAAGCTCGCCGTGCTGCACGCCAAGGGCGAACTGCAGACCGGCGAGTGGTTCGTCTCCGAGAGCGTGCTCGGCACGCG
>JAYUCN010000127.1:0-2476 GCA_043740335.1 Planctomycetota bacterium | reverse complement strand
GCTTCACCTGGCTGGCCGTCGCCACCCTCCGCTGTCGCTCACCCACTCAGGATCGAGTCGAGTGCGTCGGTCGTCTCGTTCCCTTGCCGCTCTGACCGTCCATCGCGGCGGTCCTGGTCCTGCTGTCTGGCGGCCTCCAGCAACAACTGCGTCGTGTTGACCGCCGTACGCTGGGCAATGTTGCTGAGGTTGCCCTCGAGGAACGTGAAGCGTGCGGACGGCAGGGCAAACGCGGCGTCGAAGATCTTGCGCACCTGCACGTCGAGCGCTGCCCGCAGGTCCTCCTCGCTGACTGTCGCGCTGTGCACGAGGTGCGTCCCGAGCAGATCGTTGGCCTTCGCGCTGGCGTCGAGGCTCCCCTGCAGCTGCTCCTCCGTGAGCTTGTTCTGCGCCACCAGGATCGTTCCCAACCGCAGCTCCGGACTCTTCTGGTTCGTGATCGCGTGCACGATCTTCCCTTCCTGGAACTCGAACACGAACATCGACTGCTCGGCTTGCAAAGCCAACGTCCCGGTCTTGCGCAAGGAACTCAGCAGGCTGACCAGGTCCGGGACCGCGAGAATGTCCGTTGTTCCCCGCAGGCCGCCCTGCTCCTTCGCTTCGCGTCTCGGCTCGGGCGGCGGGGCGCCGACGCGCTGTACGCCAAGAGTCGCCTCCAGCTCGCCGGTCAGATCGTGCACCTGGCGCAGTTGCCATCGCAGTTCGGCCGAGCAGGAGACGAGTTCGCCGATGGCGCCTGGCCCACCGTGAAGGCAGGTTCGCTTGAGGCTGCCGACCAGCTCCTCGACCGCCTGCGCCCGGGTTTCGAGGTTGCGGAGACTGGCGTACGCACGAAGCTGGGTCTCGGGTGCGAGTGCAAGCATGAGTCGGAGTGGTCAGGAACCGGGAAAGACTCAGGGTGTATCGGTCGCCGACTCGCCTGCCGAAACGCCGCTCCTGGCTTTTCGCGACATGGAACTGGGGCGCCCTTGCCATCGCGCTCCGCGCGTCACGGCCGACTCGCCTGCCCGCGCCAACCCTCAGCGTGATCGCGGCGTCGCAGCAGCGGCGGTGTGCTCCGCCACTGCCGGTCAGCGCACGACCTCGCGGGCAGGTGAGCGGACTACTTGGCCTTGGCGTCGTCGACCTGCTTCTGCCAGGCCTTCTTGGCCTGCTCGAACTGCGCGCTGGGCTCCGCGGCGTAGCGCTTCACGAGCCCATCGTAGGCCTTCTGCGCGAGGTCGCCGTCCTTCTGCGTGCTCGCCTGCTTGAGCACCTGTTGCCAGAACGTGCCGCTCATGGTCTCGCTCGGCACGCGGCCGGCCTTCGCCATCTCGACGAGAGCCTCGGCGGTCTTCTCGGGCCCCGCCTCACGCGCCTTCTGCATGATGCCGGTGACTTCGCCATCGACGATCTTCTGCGCGACGAGCGCCTTCTCGGCGGCAGTGAGAGCCGGGACGCGATCGCTGCGGGCCTGGATCTCGGCCGCCGGGATCATGTCGAGCTTCAGTTCCGCGAGGAACAGCTCCTTCAGCTCGGCAGCACTGAGCTTGTCACCCTTCGCGCGCAGGGCGGCCAGCGCCTTGGTCTCTGCGTGGGTCTCGACGAACGCCTTCACCGAACGGCCGGGCTTGGTCAGCACGTTGCCTTCGGCATCCATGAAGCACACCGACGGGAAGCCGCGAAATCCCTTCTCGCTGAGCAGCTTCGGGTACGGCTCATCCTCGACTTGCGAGGTGTTGTGCATGAAGAGCACGACATCCTTGGCGAACTTCGGGAACTCGGCGTCGGAGAACGGACCGTTCTCCAGTGCTTCGCACGGGCCTCAATGCGCGTAGGAACGCGTGAAGTACGTGAACAGCAGCTTGCCTTCCTTCTTCGCGGTCTCGCGCGCCTTGTCGTAGTCCGTCATCCAGGTCGCCTTCGTGAAGACTTCCTTGGCCAGCTTCTCGGTGCGCTGTTGCTTCAGTTCTTCCTGGCTCTTCGTGTTCTGGGCCGGCAGCAGCGCGGCCAGCAGGGCCACCACCGGGAGCAGTCGTGTCATGTTCATGGGGTTTCCTTGTTTGGGGCCGGGATCATGGCTCGCCCCATTCCCCCATGCGACGACGAACCCGATTCGTTACAGCCTGCGGCCAGGTGCAGGGTCGTCCGCCGGCTTGGAACATCCCGTGCCAGCGCCACCAGGCGGTCACTCAGGATCCATCCCGCCACGCGCGTTCGAACGCCGCCTTGTTGCCCACGACTCAGACCGACCACCGCACCGGAACGCAGCCGCACTTCGCAATCACCCGCGGGCGTTCGTGCCAACTCGAGCACCGGCGCGAGCGCCACGATCGCCGACCGGTGCACGCGCACGAACTGCCGAGGATCAAGCGTGGCCACGAGCGACGCCAACGTCTCGCGCAGCAGGAACGGCCCGTCAGCGTGGTGCAGGTGCACGTAGTTGCCGCGCGCTTCGATCCACTCGACCTCGGCGGCCGGCACGAGGCGCAGGCGA